>CBHEUU010000064.1:0-12398 GCA_965990355.1 uncultured Chitinophagaceae bacterium | reverse complement strand
AGCAATTGATTCCATCGCCACTGATGCAATTGCTCAACATGCATTTCCAGGTTGCGTGGTGCTGGCCGCTAAAGACGGGCAAATTGTTTATCACAAAGCGTTTGGACAGTATCAGTATGAACCCTCCAGCCCAATAACACTGGAAAGTATTTTTGACCTGGCATCAGTTACAAAGATTTCTGCTACTACTGTGGCTGTAATGAAACTATATGAGCAGGGAAAAATAAATCTGAATAAGAAACTCGGACAATACCTTCCCTGGGTCAAAGGGACCAATAAGGCTAACCTGTTGATCAAAGATATTCTTCTTCACCAGGCAGGGCTGATACCTTTTATCCAGTTTTATAAGGAAACATTGGATCCTGCAACGGGACTGCCCAATCCTGCTATTTATGCAAGCAGCTATTCCCCGCAATTCCCTTTACGGGTAGCAAATGGCATGTACATCAGAAGCGACTGGCGTGATACTTTACGCAACCGCATACTGACCAGCAGGCTTGGTGCAAAGAATGCATACGTGTATAGTGATCTTGATTTTATTTTCCTGGGAGATGTGGTGGAGGCCTTAACCAAGATGCCATTGGATAAATATGTGAAAGACAGTTTTTATACAAAAATGAACATGGTCACCACAGGATTTCAGCCATTGACCAGTTTTGCAAAAGAAAAAATTGTTCCTACAGAGAATGATAATTTTTTCCGTCAGCAATTATTGCAAGGCGATGTGCATGATGAGGGTGCTTCCATGTTTGGTGAAGTGGCGGGGCATGCAGGATTATTTTCTGATGCCTATGATCTGGCCAAGCTGTATCAAATGTTGCTGAATGGTGGTGAATTGAATGGCAAACGTTTTTTAAAACTGGAAACGATCCGGTTGTTTACTTCGTATCAAAGTAAGTTCAGCAGGCGGGGTTATGGATATGACAAGCCGGAAAAAGATAATGATACCCGTAAGGAGCCTTATCCTTCTGAGTTAGCATCGCCGCAAACCTTTGGGCATACAGGGTATACGGGAACTTGTGTGTGGGCTGACCCGAAATATAATATCATTTATATCTTTTTATCGAACCGGGTTTATCCAACAAGAGAGAATTCAAAGTTGTCGACGTTGTTGGTAAGGTCGAAGATACAGGATGCGATA
Source organism: uncultured Chitinophagaceae bacterium (assembly GCA_965990355.1). GTDB lineage: Bacteria > Bacteroidota > Bacteroidia > Chitinophagales > Chitinophagaceae > Terrimonas_A. The sequence continues at coordinate 11,257 of CBHEUU010000064.1, read as the reverse complement.
TATAGGGCGTTGGGAGTGGGGAAGTAGGTTAAATGGATCACAGTAGTATTGATATTTGGAGTTTACCCCCAATCCCTTGTTCGATTATGCGTTGTAATGTTGAAAACCTTACATCCTTCAGATCTTTTTCAAGTTTACTGATATAAGATTTGTCAGTACCTGATTGTTCGGCCACTTGCTCTTGCGTCAAACCCTTTTCCTGGCGGGCTTGCTGAATGAGGACACCGAGTTTAAACGCTTCATAACCGGATTCAAATTTGTTTCTGTTCCGGGTGCCTTTAACACCAATTTTTTTGTCAATGAATTGATCAAGGCTTGTTAAGTTTTTTTTCTTCATAGTATTGATGTTTATGTTTTAAAGCTTTTTCTATTTCACCAGCCGGAGTTTTTTGCGTTTTCTTCTGAAATCCATGACCTATAACGATAAGCTGATGCTCATCAAAAAAGCAAAATATCCTAAAGATGTTATTTCCTTGTTGAACCCTTATCTCATATAAGCCATTCGTATTAGCAAGATGCTTGAAATAATGGTCAGGGATTAAATCCAGCTCTTCGATGAGTTTTAGTGTCCAAAGTATCTTCTTTTTTGTGCTGACAGTTTGCTTGTCAAAAAAATCCTGAAAATAATCTTTATAGAAAAACAGTTCGCGATGTTTCATTACAAACCTACTTAAAGTTGTCCAATTGGACAACTTTGTTATTAATTAATTCACCCTTCAAAGTAGGTTTGATTTATAGCTTGGCCTAGGTATTTTCAACGTAGATTCTGTGAAAAAACGGAACTATAATGTTATTTTATTAGTGTTCAAATAAGTTGCTGGAAATAAAAAAGGTGAGCCGTTTACTAGCTCACCTCCCACTATATAAAGTTTAATCTTCTAGTTATCCTTCTTTGGTTCCTGTCCAGGCCGCTGCTGATTCGGATTCCGCTGCTGTTGCTGCTGTGGTTTTTTCCCTTGCTGAGCTTGTTGCCCTTTATGCTGCTGGCCACCACCTTGCTGTCCTCCTGCCTGCTGCGTCGGTCTGTTCTGTTGCGGACGCTGACCCGGCTGTGGTTTAGGTTGTTGTCCCTGGCCGCTTTGCTTTTGCGGCTGCCCACTGCCTTGTTTTTGTTGGGGACGTTGACCCTGACCCTGTGCTTTTTGCTGATGATGTTGCTGCTTGCGTTTTTTATCTGCTTTCTCCAGGCTGCGCAGGCTGATCTGTCCTACCACGTCCACAAATTCAGGTTCTACTTCTTTCGGTTTGTTGGAAGTGACTTCTACTGCTTCCAGTTCTTCGGGAATAATACCCTGCCTGTTCTGGGATTTGATCTTCAATACACGCTCAATTGTCAGCGGATATTGTTTGGTGCTGTCGGGCAGCGTATACCACATCAGGTTTTTGAAAATATCCTTTTTGATCAGGTAAGCATTGCCTTTGGCTACTTGAATCTGATCGCAGTTGTCAGGGAAGTGCTGCAATGCGTCCAGGTAGGTATCCAGCTCATAGTTGAGGCAGCATTTCAACCGGCCGCACTGACCGCTCAGTTTGGTCTGGTTAATGGAAAGGTTCTGGTAACGTGCGGCGGCGGTATTCACAGATTTGAAATCTGTCAACCAGGTACTGCAGCATAATTCGCGGCCGCAACTACCGATACCACCTACCTTGCCAGCTTCCTGCCTTGCACCGATCTGGCGCATTTCGACTTTTACTTTGAATTCTGATGCATAGACTTTGATCAACTCCCTGAAGTCCACGCGCCCGTCAGCTATATAGAAGAAAGTCGCTTTGCGACCATCTGCCTGCATTTCCACCTGGCTGATTTTCATGTCCAGCTTCAGTTGCTTGGCAATGGCACGGCTGCGGATCACAGCTTCCGGTTCCCGGGCCTTGTTCTGCTTCATGATATCAATATCCCGGTCTGTGGCTATCCTCAACACTTTTTTCATCTCGGGATTGTCTTCCCGGGCATTGCGTTTTTTCATCTGGAGGCGAACGATCTCGCCAGTGAGAGAAACCTCTCCTACGTCAAAGCCACTCACTCCTTCCACGGCGATCATCTCACCTTTTTCAAATTGCTGAAGGGTTGGATTACGGAAAAAGTCTTTCCGGGTTCCTTTATTGAAACTAACCTCTATGACCTTGCAACTGCTATCTATGTCGGCGATGGGTAAATTGTGCAGCCAGTCATAGGTGTTCATTCTATTACACCCGCCCGTACTGCATCCTCCATTGCTCTTACATCCGCCCGGTTTACCGCCGGTGGCGGTACCACAACTAGTACATCCCATTCTGTTGACAATTAATGAATTAAATTACCTGGAGGAGCGTGTGGGGAGTCTATTAAGTGGATTGCGTCGCCGTAAAGCGATTTCTTCTCATAGTGATTGGTCCATTAAAAGGACAAAGTTTATCAGAAGATGTTCTATATAGAAAAATAAGCCGCAACTCAATTCTTAATAGGCTCAGGTTCACAAATTCAAACAACACTTTTCTCTTTCACACCTAACCTCTTAGCCCGAAAATACAATTTTATCCTGAATCCTCTTACATATCCTTGGTCTGCCCTGATCAGGCTATACTCCCAATACGATCTTGTCCTGGATAATATGGTACAGTTTGATCGTCAGCGCATGGAAAAGCATTTTCGAATTAGCATTTCTTTCTATATAGTAGGCTGCATTGTCCAGCTCTTCAATAATGGCCTGCTGCTGCTCAATACCCGTAATTTTATTCAACCGGAGGGCAAAATCCCTGTCTTTTTCCCCGATCACCCCGGCTGTGGCATCACCCAATACCCTTAGCCGTACTGATTGCTCCAGCAAATGATTAAAATATCTCAGAAATTGTTTTTGCTTTTCGCGACCCAGTTTGCTCATCTCGTCCACCCACTTCACCTGGGCTACCGGCCCGGTTTTCATCACCGCATTCAGCCAGTCCCGTAAAAGACTCTGCCAATCTTCATCGGCATGCTGCACCAGTTGCAGGGCTTCCCGGTAATTTCCTTCACTTACTCCTGCCACCTGCCTGGCGATGTTAAGGTCGGTATTGTTCCTTGCTACCAGTGCCTGTTCAATATCTGCTGGTTCCAGCATCGGGACCTTTACCAGCTGGCAACGGCTTAAAATAGTTTGCAGGATCAGCGATTCATTTTCCGCAACCAATATAAATAGGGTGTTGGCCGGTGGCTCTTCGATCAGCTTCAGTAGTTTATTGCCCTCATTGCCCAGGTACTCAGGCAGCCACATCACCAGGATCTTATATTCACTTTCAAAACTTTTCAGGTTCAGCTTGCGGATAATATCATTACACTCATGCGCGGTGATATTGCCTTGCTTGTTTTCCGCACCAATAAACTGCAGCCAGTCATACACATTTCCGTAAGGATATTGAACAATGAATTCACGCCACTCCGTAATATAATCTGTACTGATCGGAGGTGAGCCCGGTTTTTTGGTAACAACGGGATAAGAAAAATGAATATCAGGGTGAACGTACTGTTTTGCTTTAATGCAGGAAGGGCAAACGCCGCAGGAATCGGTTTGAGGTGCAGTAGCGGTTTGTGGCTCCGGATCTCCAAAAAGAGATGGGCCGGGGTCAACTTTTTTACCATTTACCTTTTCACAAACTACAAATTGGGCAAAAGCCAGTGCCAGTGACAAGCCTCCGTTTCCCTCTTTGCCAAGAAATAAAAGAGCATGAGCAAGACGGTTGTCCTGCATCAATTCAGGTAGCTCTTTTTTCAATTCCTGCTGACCTATGATATCGGAGAATTGCATCGGGCAAAGATAAGTTTTGGGAAAGAGAAGCAAAGAAAAGTTAAAAGGGAAAATATCCTTTTTAAATCCGACCAATCGGTCTATTTTTGTTCTGTCAATAGCAAACAACATGACCAAAGCAGAAAAAACCCGCCAGTTTATCATTGAACAATCTGCTCCGCTTTTCAATACAAAAGGAGTGGCTGGCACTTCTATGAGTGATATCATGGAAGCGACAAATATGGCCAAGGGCGGTTTATATGGTCATTTTGAAACAAAGGAAGAACTTTCCTATGCTGTGGTGGATTATAACATGAAGATGGTTGGGGAAAAACTAAACGCTGCTATCAACAAACACACCACTGCCAAAGGAAAACTGGAAGCTGTGCTTAATTTTTTCAGCAATCCACTTAAACCTACAGTTGAAGGTGGTTGCCCACTTCTCAACTTTGGAATGGAAGCCGATGATACCAACCCTGTGATCCGCAAAAAAGTGAAAAATGGTATTGAAGACATGCAGCATACTTTTCAAAACATCATTGAGCAAGGCATTGCCGATGGCGAGTTCAAGAATACTAATAATGCCCGGGAAATGGCTATTAAAATGTTAGCCATGCTGGAGGGAGCTACTATGATCTGCCGCGTGGCCGGCCATACCAACCAGATGAAAATTATTATAGACATCCTGCGAAAAGACCTGGATGCCATGAGCAAGTAAATTTTTTTGTCCATAAAAAGACCGATCGGTCTTTTTATGGATGAGTTAAACCAATAAATACAACAACAATGAAAACGCAAAAAATCTGGTTCATCACCGGAGCCTCCAAAGGATTAGGATTTGAAATTACCAAAGCTGTACTTGCTGCAGGAGATAAAGTAGTAGGAACAGTACGCACAAAACCCGAGCAACTCAGTAACGCTCTTGATAACAACCCCGACCTGCATGTAGTATTGCTTGATGTGACTAATGAAGAGCAAACCCGTTCAGCAGCCCAACAGGCAATCAGCAAATTTGGCCGTATTGATGTACTGGTAAACAATGCCGGTTATGGATTGCTTACTGCTGTAGAGGAAGCGTCCGATGCGGAAGTAAGAAAACAATACGATACTAATGTATTCGGGTTATTGAATGTAACAAGGGCTGTAGTGCCTTATTTCCGCAAGCAGGGTTCTGGTCATATCATTAATATTTCTTCGGTACTTGGTTTCAACACCTTGCCAGGACTTGCTATTTATGGCTCTACCAAATTTGCTGTGGAAGGTATTACGGAAGGATTGGCACTGGAGCTGGCACCACTTGGTATCTATGTTACAGCAGTTGAGCCAGGTTTGTTCCGCACCAATTTCCTCGATGAAAGTTCTTACTTCGAATCAAAGAATGTGATCAGCGATTATGCTGCCACTGTTGGTGAACTGCGTAAAAATGCCAAACATTTACATGGTAACCAACCCGGTGATCCGGCGAAGCTGGGTAAAGCATTGGTGAAGTTGGCTTATACAGAAAAGCCACCGGTACATTTGATGTTGGGTAAAGACACATTAGCTATGTATAAAGCAAAAGCAGAACAACGTGAAAGCGAAATTGCAGTGTGGGAAGAAGTGACTACAGGAACTGATTTTGAAAAGGTGGAAGAAGCAGTAGCCTAAGGTGACAAATTATAAAGAAGAAAAGAGCCGCTAAGGCTCTTTTCTTCTTTATAATTTAACTTAAAACGCTTTCTTCACCTCCTCCGGCACCTTCACCTTCTCCGGATACAACACTGCCTTTACCGCCTTATCCAATGGTAAAAACTTCTTCGCTGCTGCCTGCAAATCCTGCACCGTCAACGCATTCACTTTCTCTTCATAAGTCAATATATTCTCCGGGTTTTCTTTATTGATCCAGCTGTTCGACAAACTGCTCAACCAATAATCATTGCTTTGTAAACCTACATGATACTGCTTCTTCCAGGTTTCTTTCACTTTGTCAAGATCTTTTTGCTCCACGCCTTTTTCCTGCACAGTTTTAATAATGGCCATTAATGAATCTGTCAATTTGCCTATATTCTCCGGGCCGCAAGGGATATTAGCCGTAACAGTAAAATGCAGGAAGGGACGCTTCACGATCTGTCCGTACAAGCCACCGCCATAGATACCACTCATTTCTTCACGCAGCTTTTCCGTTATTTTAATATTGATCGCTTCCAGTAATGCTGCCAGTTGCAGCTTGGTTTCACGGGTATCTTCAGCCGGGCCTTCAAACATCAGGTTGATAAAGCTTTGCGATTCTTTTCCTTTTTGGATATTGATCGTGCGCGGGCCGGCCACCAACCGTACACCATTATCCTTGAATGTATTTTCTTTTGGCGTAGTGGGCAATGATCCTAAGTATTTTTCAAGCAGGGGTTTTATTTTTTCATCATCCAGCTTGCCTACAAAAGTGAAGTGCATGCCATAAGGATTTCCATATAACTCTTTGTAAATAGCAAAGCTCTTATCCAGATTGATCTTGTCATACTCTTCTGCAGTAGGTAGCCCCTGAGCCCATGGGTTATTGTTGTAAGCAATTTTAGAGACCGTATCCATAAAAAACGATTGCGGATTCTGCTTGAGGAACTGCAGTTGGGCTTTTTGCTTGGTGATAAAAGAATTAAATAAAGCCTGATCCTTACGTGGCTGCGTAAAATACAGGTACATCATCTGTAAAAAGGTTTCAAAATCCTTTACACTGCTTCTCCCTTCCATGCCCTCTTCATTGTCGTTGATATAAGGATACACGGAGAAGGTTTTACCGGCCATGAATTTCCGGATATCCGTAGGTGTCATATCACTGATTCCCATCTGGCGAACGATATTGGCCGCCTGCTCAGCATTTTCCTTATCAGCCAGATCAAACTTATTGAAACCTCCCCAGCGCCATCCATCCATAATGATCTCATCATTTTTATTGGTAGTAGGCTTCAGGGTTACCGTAATGCCATTGGCAAAAGCTATATCTGTTGTTCCGAGTTTTTCATTTTTTGTTTCACTGCTGATCTTGCCTGCTACAGGATCTTTATCCAGCAACTTCGTGGCTATTGCTTTTTCCTGGTAAGCAGTTACCGGCTGTTTATTGGCTGTAACGAGCGCATTAAGAAGACCAGCATTATCCGGCAGCTTATCTTTCATTTTTGCAGGCGCCTGTATCATGGCAAAAGCATTTTCAGTACCAGGCATTTTTTTTGCCACACCATTTACTTCTGCAAGCGTGACAGTTGGTAATACCTGTTGCAAAAATTTATAACGGTTTTCCACACCGGGAATTGGATTGCCTTGCAAGAAATTATTTACATACTGCCATACAATCTGCCCTGATTCGGATTTATCTTTTTCATTGTATGCTTTTTCTGCTCCATTAAGCAGGCTTGCCTTAGCCCGGTCGAGTTCTGTCTGCAAAAACCCAAATTGCCTTGCGCGGTTCGTTTCAGCCATCAGTGCATTAATAGCATCCTGTGCAGAACCCTGACCAATCACTGCAAAGGAAGAGAAGGTATTGTATCCCCTGATGAATTGAGAAAAAGATGTATTGGCAAAAATGAACGGAGGATTTTCCTTCTGTGTCAGTTCTGTAAGCCTTTGCCCTATCAATGAACTTACCAATCCCTCCACAATAGACTGGCGATAGTCTGTCCATGTTTTAACCGGCGTGGCCGGTTTTACATAGTTGTATACCTGCACAGTTGTATTCGTAGCCTCCTCATCTGTGAGCACAAGTGCTTCAGGCGCTGTTCTGCTTTTAATAGGAATGATGGAAGGACGCACGGGAGCATTAGGAGGATTTTTCGCTTTCCCAAAATGGGCAATGATATCTTTTTCGGCAGCAGCAGGATCAATATCACCTACCACGATCACAGCCATTAAATTCGGACGGTACCAGTTGGTATAGAAATTTTTCAGTGTAGCATAACTAAAGGTTTTGAGGACAGTGTCTTTCCCGATCGGTAACCTTTCTGCATATTTGGAGCCATTAAGCAGCTTGGGAAAATACTGGCGGCTCATTCTTTCCCAGGAACCTTTGCTGAGACGTGATTCTTCCAGCACTACGCCACGCTCTTTTTCAATTTCATTTTTATCCAGCAGATTATTAAAGGCCCAGTCTTCCAGCACTGTAAAACCTTTATCAAGCATTCCAGGTTCATCAGTTGGAAGGGAAAGTATATAAACTGTTTCATCAAAACTGGTATAGGCATTCAGATCAGCACCAAAATCAACACCAGTCTTTTGCAGAAAATCCACCAGTTCATTTTTTGGGAAATGGGTAGAACCATTAAAGCCCATGTGCTCCATAAAGTGGGCAAGGCCGCGTTGGTTATCATTCTCCTGCACAGAACCTGCATTTACCGCAAGCCGGAGCTCTACTTTCTTTTCGGGCTTCGCATTGCGGCGGATATAATACGTGAGACCATTGGAAAGTTTGCCGGTCTTAACAGAGGGATCAACCGGAAGTGGATCTGTGAGTTTGTATTGAGAAAAAACTGGTGTGGTGAAAAAGCTCAACGTTAGCAGGATGAGCAAAATGGTGTTTCGGATTTTCATATTAGTCGAGGTTTTGAACTATGAATTTAGTTCTATGATTTGTTATAAAAAATTCAAATTTATCTGAGAAGAGCTGCAGGGACAGAAGGTGCAAAAAAATAAAGGATGATACCCGGGAGATTTTTCTCATCGCCTAGATATCATCCTTTATACCCCCTGTAGTATTATATTATACAGAAGGAGACCGTCCTGATAATCAATTAAGGTACTTCAACACATCTTCGCTTAAAGGCTTAGTCTTAGGACTAAACACTGTTATCAGTTCACCTTTTTCATCTACCAGGAATTTGGTAAAATTCCAGGTAATGGGGTCTTTAATTCCTTTTTTCGCGGCTTCATCCACCAGGTACTTAAATATCGGTGCAATATCATCACCTTTTACAGACACTTTTTCAGCAACAGGGAAGGTTACACCATAATTCTTTTTGCAGAACTCAGCAATCTCCTGGTTAGTGCCAGGCTCCTGCTGGGCGAAATTGTTGGCAGGAAAACCTACGATCACAAGTTTGTCTTTGTGTTGCTCATAGAGTTTTTCCAATTCATCATATTGAGGCGTTAGCCCGCATTTGGAAGCCGTATTAACGATCAGTATTTTTTTGCCTTTGAAGGAAGAGAAATCAATTGTTTTTCCATCCAGACCGGGAGCTTTAAAATCATAGATCGGGCTGCCGGCAAGCGTAACCGAAAGCAGAAGCGTGAACAAAAGGGTTTTCATGATTGTGAGATTAGAGTTGAATAATTTAAGAAACTAAAGTTACGAATACTCCTAAAAAGCCTCCACTACTATTTTTCGAAGCAACCGAGGTCAGGAAGACCGGCGGGCCTGGTTTTTCCATCAAGGTCAATCAGTATTGAAGTGGGAACCCCGGCATCTATCGCCGGAGAAGATTCTTTTAACCTAAAATTAAAATACCGGTTACTCACATTCACACTGTCAAACAATGGCGCCTGGTCATTAATAATATGATTGACTGTCACATCCGCCGGAGCTGTCTTCACTTTCCAAAGATTATAATCGAAATTAACCGTGAAAGGATTCGTTCCTGAACGGTTAACCACCACCTCATTATCTACCAGACCACCCTCGCCCCAAAAAATACAATTCCGGAAAATGGCCTGCAATGCGCCTGTACCGGCATCTGCTGTGTTGGATAAAAACAGCACCGGATCTTTATGGTCAATATAAGCGTTGGAGTAAGTTACCGCTGTGCAATGCGTAAACTGATAAGCACCTCCGCCTGTTATCGAAATATTCCTGCCACAATTGCTTACAAGGCAGTTTTCCGCCGTGATACTTGAGTTAAGCGCCAGTATCCCGGCATCATAAGCATTATCGATCACGCATTCTTTTAATAACAATTTCGGGTTGCCATTAGAAGAAGGTGCTTCCAGGGAAAGAGCCTGGTAAGCATTTTTTATAATGGCATATTGAAGAACATTGTCTTTACTTAAAGGACTGAAATAAATTCCCGGCCAGGCTGCAGGAAAATTTTTATAAGGTTCATCCAACCGGTCGCTGGCAAAATAAACCCGGTCAACAGTATCCTTTTCTCCATCCACTATAAGGGAGCCATCAACTCCTACCGGCGCATCAGCGTGCAGGTAAATACGGCATCCTTTTTCAATGGTGAGTTTTTTACCTGCTTCAATAAATAAAAAACCCTGGATAACGTAAGGAAGATCATTCGTCCAGGTTTCATCTGCAGTTATATGCTTATCGCGAAAAAAATGCGCATTCTGTCCCCAGGCTTCCAGTTGCACCAACCGTTCATTACCATTGTAAGTCACCTGTATGCTGTCGCGGATAATAAAAGGCAGGTTTCCGCTGCTGGGATCAACCGTCACCTGTACAAAAACGTATACGCTGTCATTTGCTTCCAGTTCCACATCCCTGGCTTCTTCGGTTGCTACGCCATCAATATTGATTTTATAGGCAGAAGAATTGCCGCCCATCAGTTTAACAGAAGATAATCTTAGTTTCTGGCTATTCTCATTGATGATCTTAAAAGATTGTGTTACGGAGCCAACGGTAGTGAACACCGTATCATATTTCAATGTGTCAACAGTTATGGAGATCCTGGCATCGCCGGAAGTAATAAAGCGGTCTTTCCTGCATGCAAAAAGTAACAGGGATGCCAGTACGCATATGGATAAGGAAAAAAAGAGAGGCGGTGAAAATGTAAAAGATAAGGGGCGTTTCATTCCCCCAAATCTAAGCTATTCTTTTTTTCTTCCTTATCTCCTGGCATAAGAAAGGGATGCAATGCTCAATTGCACATCATGCCCTTTTAACAGCTCGGTGCCACAGGCTTCAAGGGTGGCGCCGGTGGTGATTACATCATCTACCAACAGCAGGTGTTTGTGTTGTACAATTTCCGGCCGGGCAAGTTCAAAGCGTCCTTCTATATTCTGCCAGCGCTCGATCCTGTTTTTACGGGTTTGGGTTTCGGTAAATGCAGGACGGATAACAGCATCATAAATAACAGGCAATTGCAGTTTTTCTGCTATTCCTTCACACAGGACCGCTGCCTGGTTATAACCTCGTTGTTTTTCTTTATCGGGGAAAAGGGGCAGGGGGATCAATGCATCTATGAACGACCAGTTGGCCGCTCTTAAGGAATCACCCATAAGCCGGCCAAGCTGTAATCCCAATTGCTTTTGCCCTTTGTATTTGAGCTAATGCATGAGATGTTGCAGCAACGACTGCGGAGTAAAATAATACTGCGCCATGCCATATTGCAATGGGATTCTTCCCCAAAACTTTTTCTCTACGGGATTATCCGCCTGCATTTCAAAACCTGTTGCCGGCAACCGCTCAAGGCAACGTATACACAGATTGGACTCTTTGTTGAGCATATCATTACCACATCCATTGCAGATATGCGGAAAGAAAAGATGAAGAAGGGAATCAGATATTTCCCGGAAGCTGAAGGAATACAAGGATGAGAACAACCTGATGCTCC
>CBHEUU010000063.1:0-12588 GCA_965990355.1 uncultured Chitinophagaceae bacterium | reverse complement strand
ACAATGGCATTGGAATTGAAAAGAAACAACTAAATAAAATTTTCAAACGTTTTTTCCGGGTCCGCCAGGGGGAAACCTATACAGCAAAAGGCTTTGGACTCGGATTGAGTTTTGTAAAAAAAATAGTGGATGCACACGGAGGTAAAATAAAAGTGGAAAGCAGCCCCGGAAAGGGAAGCAGTTTCACTGTAAGTTTACCCGTGAGCTAACGCACCAAACTATAACAACCTTGGTTATGCAACAAAAAACAAAGATCCTGCTTGCAGAAGATGACCTGCAGCTGGGTTTTATCATTAAAGACAACCTGGAGGAAGCCGGGTTCCAGGTGATCAATTGCCCTGATGGCGAAACAGCCTGGGAACATTACCAGAAAGTGAACCCGGACCTTTGCATCCTTGACGTGAACATGCCTTACCGCGACGGGTTTAGCCTGGCAAAAAAGATCCGCCAGAAAAGCGATCGCATTCCCATTCTTTTTCTCACCGCCAAATCGCTGGAAGAAGATAAGCTGAAAGGTTTTGCTGCAGGTGGAGATGATTATATCCTAAAGCCTTTCAGCATGAAAGAGCTTTTATCAAGAATACAGGTGTTTCTTCGCCGGAATAAAATGATTGTTGCAGATTCCCCGCAAACAATGACCATTGGGAATTTTAATTTTTATCCTGCAGAACTGAAACTGGTCGGTGAGAAAGAAACAGTCAGTTTAACACAAAGGGAAGCAGAACTACTCGAGTTTCTTTGCGTTCACCCAAATAAAGTATTGAAAAGGGAAGAGATATTATCGAATGTATGGGGAAAGAATGATTTTTTCCTGGGAAGAAGCATGGACGTATTCATGACAAGGCTGCGTAAATTATTAAGCGTTGAACCTTCTGTAACAATTGAGACGATACATGGAGTTGGATATAGATTTACGATGAATACGTAAAAGCTTTAGTAACTGATTAACTTTTTCAGCACAGCAATCACTTTCTCTGCATTTGGCAGCATTGCCTGTTCCAATCCCGTATTCATGGCCACAGCCGGCAAATTCAATGCGCCTAATACTTCCACCGGAGCGTCAAGGTAAGTGAAACAATTATTCGCGATCCTTCCTGCCAGAGCTTCGGCAAATGAATTACGTTGCTGCTCTTCTGTAAGCACCAGGCATTTTCCATGCAGTTTTACTCTTTCGTATATCAGCTCTTCATCCAATGGATATAAAGTACGCAGATCAACGATCTCTACCTGTCCATTGATTTTTTCTGAAGCTGCTTTTGCCCAATACACACCCATGCCATAAGTGATCACCACACAGCTTTCACCATTCGTCACCGCAGCAGGGCTGGCTTGTTTTACAATACGGGCTTTGCCCAAAGGAATAATATAATCTCTTGCTGGCTCCGCCGTTTTTGCATCTTCAGTACCGGGTACTTTGCTCCAGTAAAGTCCTTTATGTTCCAGCATCACCACAGGGTTGCCATCATAAAAAGCAGCCTTCATCAATCCTTTCATGTCTGCAGCATTGGAAGGATACACTACTTTGATGCCCTTGATAGAAAGCAGGGTAGTTTCAACACAACCACTATGATAAGGTCCGCCGCCACCATAGGCACCGGTTGGTACACGAAGCACCATTGACACAGGGAACTTACCGCAACTGAGATAAGAGCTTTTGGATATTTCAGTCACCAGCTGGTTAAGAGCCGGATAGATATAATCGGCAAACTGCACTTCCACTAAAGGTTTTAATCCTACAGCATTCATTCCAACAGTGGAACCAACGATATATGCTTCCTGTATGGCGGTATTGAACACACGATGATCACCAAACTTCTCTGCAAGTGTAGCCGCTTCACGGAATACACCACCCAGCCGCCGGCCCACATCCTGTCCATATAAAAGTGCTTCAGGATGATCTTCCATCAGTTCGCGTATGGCAAACAGTGCTGCATCCACCATCAACACTTTAGAAGCGCCTGCAGGTTCACGCGTTCCTTTTTCTTCTGTTATAGGTGAAGGAACAAACACATGATCTTCCACTGAACGTGGATCGGGTTCAGCCGAAGCAATGGCTTTGGCAAAATGATCTTCTACCAGTGCCGTGGCTTCTCTTTCTATTTGCAGTAACTCTTCTTCGTTAACAGATAATTCCAGTAATCTTTTCCGCAGTAGCTGAACAGGATCAAGCTGCAAGTGTTCATTCCAATCATTCTCGGGCCGGTAAAATTCACGGCGGACACCACTGGTATGATGACCAAGCAGTGGCACCCGTGCATGTACTAAAAAGGGTCTTCGTTCTTTGCGGACGGTTTCGCACACCTGTTGCATTGTTTGATAAGAAGCTTCAAAATCGCTGCCGTTCACTTGCATGCGGTCCATGCCTTTAAAACCTGCTGCAAACTCAAATGCATTCATGGCGCGTGCTTCTTCTGCAGTAACGCTGATACCCCAGTTGTTATCCTGCACCAGGTATATAATCGGCAGTTGATGCAATACAGCAAACTGCAATGCTTCACTCACTTCGCCTTCTGTCATACTTGCATCACCAAGAGAACAAAGAACGATGGGCAGTTCTCCATGAGCACCCTTTTTTAAACGGTCAATAGCTGTTCTTTCCCAGTAACGGATACCTTGAGCAATACCAGTAGTAGGAATGGCCTGCATACCGGTGGCGCTGCTTTGATGAATGATGGTTGGTTTATCATCACCGCGATAGTTAGCATGCGCATAGTATTCCCTTCCTCCTGTAAAAATATCATTGCCCTTGGCAAGCAGTTGAAGCATTAATTCATAAGGAGAAAACCCTACACCCATCAAGAGGCTTTCATCACGATAGTAAGGGCTGAAATAATCCTGTGACTGCAACTGAAATGCAGTAGCCAGTTGAATGGCTTCATGACCGCGGGAAGTGGAATGAACGTATTTACAAACCTGCCGGTTTGCATCATAAGTATCGGCCATCGTTTTGGCCTGGCGCATTAACCGGTATGCTTTCAGGAAAATTGAAATGTCTGTCATTAGCAAGCAATGTAAACTACAAATTTAGGAACATGCTTGTGGATGGAGAAACATCAAACTTAAAACTGCGTTATTTCACGTCGAGTTTGAACATACTCACGTCTTCCAGGAAGCCTTCCAGTTCATCTCCTACCACAGCTTCTCCTACGCCGGCGGGTGTGCCGGTAAAGATCACATCACCGATATTAACAGAAAAGAAATTGGAGATATAGGCTACCAGGCTGTCGAAGTTGTGGATCATGCTGGCGGAATTGCCTTGCTGGGCCAGTTCCTTATTTTTATACAAGCCGAAGTTGATGTCTTTTTTATTTTTTACTTCACCAAGAGGCACCCATTTGCCGATCACGGCAGAATTGTCCCATGATTTTGCTTTTTCCCAGGGAAGGCCTTTTGTTTTCAGTTCATTCTGGATATCACGGGCAGTGAAGTCGATGCCAGCCGTGATGGCATCATAATATTTTGAAGCGAATTTTTCCTGGATGTATTTGCCATTCTTGCTGATGCGGATGACAAGCTCACATTCATAGTGCAATTCGTTAGTAAACTCGGGATAATAGAAAGGAGTGTGCGGCTGCAACAGAGCACTCTTAGGCTTCATAAAAATTACAGGCTCGTCAGGAATTTCGTTTCCCAGTTCTTTTGCATGTGCTGCATAGTTTCGGCCTACACAAAAAATCTTCATAATTAGGATGGGTGTTTGTTAAATACATCGGATACCAGTCTCAGGATTTGTTCATCCCATATATTCAGGCAATCAAGAAGCAAATTGGATTTTAGGTTTCGGAGGTTCGGGGTGCTAAAATAAGTAATCATGATGATTAATCATAATGAAAAAACCTTATTATTTAGCTGGTTCATAGCAGTTGTGATGCCCTGGGTGCCAAAAATTTCAATGGCTTCCACGGCCCCGTCAATCTTCAGTTTAACAAGGGGTTCCTCCTCTTTTCTCCATTTTCCGAGCACAAAATCGGATTGGTGACCCTTAGGGAAATTATTACCTATGCCAAACCGGAGTTTAGGGTATTCTGTGGTGCCCAATGTTTCAGCTATGCTTTTCAGGCCATTGTGGCCGGCATCGCTTCCACCCGGGCGAATCCGTATTTTTTCAAGGGGCAGGGCCAGTTCGTCCACAATGACCAGGGTATTTTCCAGGCCGATCTTTTCCTTGTCCATCCAGTATTTCACCGCCTTCCCGCTAAGGTTCATGTAAGTGGTAGGACAAACGCAAACAAAGGTCTTTCCCTTCCATTTTATGTCGGCAACATAGGCCAGCCGGTCTACACGGAAGTTTCCGCCATGTTTGAGCACAAAAGCATTCGCCACATCAAATCCAATATTGTGCCGCGTATGCGCATATTCATTGCCTACATTGCCCAGGCCGATGATCAAGAATTTCATGCGTTCCTTCTATTTCAAATTCTGTCAAGCAACAAAAAACCCGCATCGGTCTGGATACGGGTTATATGTTGCTTTTTGCTAGTTATTATTTTTTGGCTGCAGCAGCAGGAGCAGCGGCGGCTTTCGCAGGAGCAGCAGCGCCTTTAGTAGCCGGGGCAGCAGCTTCTTCCTGTTTCAACTGTCTTGTCAATACCACTGAAGCAATAGGAATACGGGGGGAATTCAGTATTTCATAATTCGCTTCCTTCACGTCTTCCACACGGATGTTGCCATTCAGCTCAAGGTTCTCGATTGAAACTTCGATCTGCTCTTTCAGGTGTTTCGGATAAGATTTCACTTTGAGTGAATTGATCTTTGGAACGAATTTACCACCTTCTTTCACGCCTTTGGAAGCTCCCACAAATTTCAGGGGGATGCTGGCGATTACTTTTTTGTCTTCTACCAGTTCCAGCAGGTCTACATGTATCAGGGCATCATTTACTTTGTCAAACTGAAGATCTTTCAGAATGGTCTTGTAAGATTTGCCATCTACTTTTACTTCTGCAATTTGGAACTCAGGAGTGTAAACCAACGGCTTGAACGCCGCAGCCGGTGCATAGAAATTAATTTCCTGCGCCCCGCCGTAAATTACACCTGGCACCATTTCCTGAGAGCGGATCTCCCGGGTGGCTGCTTTCCCGAATCCGGTCCTCAGTTGTCCTTCGATTGTAATTGTTTTCATTGTATGTTTATTAAAATAGTTACGTTGTTTTTCAAAGTCAAAATTCAACGCTTGAAATTTTGACCTCTTTCATTCTACAGGCTCGGTCTTCTTTGTGAGTGAACAAAGAGACTGGTGATACTCTTGTTTTCAAATGCGTTGCGGATAGCTACTGCAAACAGCTCTGATACAGATATCACTTTGATCTTCGGGCTTTCTTTTTTAAGAGGAATAGTATCACAAACCACGAGTTCTTCCAGCACACTATTCTCTATATTTTCATAAGCCTTCCCACTCAATACCGGGTGGGTGATCAAAGCCCTTACACTTCTGGCGCCTTTTTCTTTTAAAAGAGAGGCACTTTTGGAAAGGGTGCCACCGGTATCACATATATCGTCAATAATCACGATGTCTTTTCCGGTCACATCACCTATCACCACCATGCTGGCGATCTCATTAGCCCTTTTACGGTGCTTATCGCAGATCACCATTTCCGCATTGAAATAGTTGGCTATTTCCCGGATACGGTTGGTGGCGCCCACGTCGGGGGCCGCAAAGGTAAGGTTTTCCAGCTTCAGATTCTCAATGTAGGGGATAAAAACAGCATGACTGTCCAGGTGATCCACCGGTATATCAAAATAACCCTGGATCTGGGGAGCATGGAGGTCCATGGTGATCACACGGTCCACACCAGCAGCCACTAACATATTGGCAACCAATTTACTGCCAATAGCTACGCGGGGTTTATCCTTCCGGTCCTGGCGGGAATAACCATAATAGGGCATCACTGCAATGACTTTGTAGGCAGAGGCCCGGCGGGCAGCATCGGCCATCAAAAGCAGTTCTATGAGATTGTCACCAGCAGGAGCATGAGTGCTCTGAACAAGGAAAACAAAATCACCTCTTATGCTTTCCAGGAACATGGGACAGATTTCCCCGTCGCTGAACTTCTGGATAGCGATCCTGCCAGGTTTGGTCCCGTACTTCTGACAGATTTGGTCGGCCAGTTTTTCAGAACTGGTTCCGGCGAAAATTTTAGCAGATTGCATGGCTGATAAAGAGCCAAAGGTGTAAAGGCCGGGCAGGCCCCTTTGGAGCCGCGAAGATATTACTATCGCAGGAAGATCGCAATAGATGGGTGTAAAGAAATATCCTCCCGGATCAATGTCTGGGGCAGGCTCGGATAATGATCCGGCGCAGGCCCGGAAATCCCTCCGGGTAAGAAAAATTTACCCCGGTTTCCGGGAACGGATTGATCCCGGACTAATGCACTACCGCAGCAGTAGAAACTTTTACAGGAAAACTGGTTGTTTTCTCAGCCGGAACTGAAACCTGTTTGCCTAAGCTCACAGTGTCTGAATTAAGGCTATAAAAAAGGGAAGAACAGATAAAAATAGAGAGAAATAGTACTACTACATACATTACAGCAAAGAACAGGATGGGATGAAGAGCCCCCAATGAATTGGATTTGGATTTCATAACCGCCGGAATTTAGTTTTTCAAAAATTGGATTTACAATAAACCGGGTAGCAGAACTACCTGAAAGTTGTATTGTGAGAATAAAAATATATGTTAATTTGAAAGGATGCAAGAGAAGAATTACCCAATTAAGCAATGGGCAAAAGACGATCAACCCCGCGAAAAACTACTCAGGTATGGGCCAGAGCACCTGAGCAATACTGAATTGCTGGCCATCCTTCTTCAAAGCGGCACCCGGCAAAAATCAGCTGTAGAGCTGGCCCGCCAGCTATTGAAACAAGGTAAAAATGATCTCAATGAGCTGGGCCGTCTTTCCGTTAAAGACTTTATGCGCATACGTGGTATTGGCAGTGCCCGGGCCATCAGCATTGCTGCTGCACTGGAGCTGGGCCGCCGCCGTCATGCCGGCCTCTCCCTGCAAAAAATCAGCATTCATTCCAGCCAGGATATCGCCCATTATCTCCAAACCCTTCTGAAATACCATCGTCACGAAGTATTTGCAGCACTCTATCTCAACCAGGCTAATAAACTCAATCATTTTGAGATCATCAGTGAAGGTGGGATCACAGGCACTGTTGCCGATCCACGCATTATCCTTAAAAAAGCCCTTGAAGAAGATGCCGTCAGCATCATTCTCTGTCACAATCATCCCTCCGGCAATCTCCGGCCCAGCCGCGCCGATCTATTCCTCACACAAAAGATCAGGGAAGCTGCAAACTTCTTTGATATCAGGTTGATCGATCACGTGATTGTGAGTGAAGAAGGTTATTACAGTTTTGCAGACCAGGGACTGCTTTAAGAGAGCACGGATTTTAATCAGGCTTGCGCCGTAGGTCCTCCGAAATTCATTGGGAACTGCGATTCTTCCAGGTCCTTGATAGCGCCATTTGCAGACTCGTACTTGCCGATATTTTCTGTGAGGGCTTTCATGAAGCGTTTGGCATGCTGGGGAGTGAGAATGATGCGGGATTTCACTTTGCTTTTAGGAGTGCCGGGCATGACGTTCACAAAATCAATTACGAATTCGGCATGGGAATGCGTGATGATGGCGAGGTTGGCATAAGTACCTTCTGCTACTTCTTCGGATATTTCGATGTTCAATTGGGGTTGTTGCTCTGGCATAGTTGTTTTTTACAAAAATACCAGAATCAAATTTCTATCCGCAAACTTTATAAGCGAAAGCCGCCTCAAAATTTGAGGCGGCTTTCGCTTATAAAACCTTTTAGTCAGTTCAATTATCTCGAACGGGAATACACGAGAACCAGATTCAGTATCTCTCTTTTATTAGCAGTTGGGTTCCAGTGGAAGTTCAGTGTAAATGTTTTAGTGGCAGGATCATATTTATTGTCCTTGCCGGGAATATTTACAAGTGAAACGTTACCCAAAGACGACATGGTTACCAGATTGGTGGCAGGGTCTATTTTAGCCCGCAGGTTATCGATTCCTCCAATGCCGGAAGTACCGCCAGCCCATCTCATGTTTGTGATCTCCACCGTATTTCCATCAATCGTAGTTAAAGTCACATCCGGGTTTCCTTTGAGGCTGCCATTGAGGGCATCACCCGTTGTAGGAGTCGTCGGGGAAGAGTATCTCTGCACAGTACCATCATTGACTTTATAAATGCCATCCCAGTCGTTTTTGGCGCCGATCACTACAACCACATTGCCTTTAGTCGCAGAAATTTTACCGTTCTGATCAACACTGGCGATTTTATACCCAATACCATATAAGTGACTAGGATCGAACACTGTGGCGTTGGGAATAGTAACTTGTACATATTTCACAAACTCGCCTGGAGCAAAGGTGAGGTTGACATTGCTTCCGTTTGCTGGATTTGCTGCATCATAAACGATACTGCCGGTTGGAACTTCCAACAGATCCGGGTCATAAGCTGTTACCAGTGAATTATCTATTGTCAGAACAGCATTCATAGTTGTATTCAGAGCTCCGCTGCTCACTACATCACGTCTAATTTCCAGAAGGGAAGCAGGCTGTGGCGTTGCTTTAAACTCTACAAAGACAGCAGAGGCATTATCGTCGTCCGAAGGGATTTTTACGATCGTGTTGCCTGCGTCGCCCATCTCAGGCCAGTCTTGTGGCTTATCGCAACCAATCACACCCGCCATGAGGCTGATGGATAGTGCTAGTTTTGATATAATATTAAGTTTCATATAAATATTCTTGTTTTAAACATTGTTTTGCAAAAGATTCTGCTTTAGGGTTTATCCCACCAAACTCTTGCATCAGGTGTATCGCCGCCAGTTAACCTTTGTACCGCTTCATTTGTATTGTCTGTGTTTCCGGCATAAGAAAGAGAGCCATACGAGTAACGGCGGGGTATTTCGCCTCTAGCATTGGTTGCATGAGGAGTAGGTATAAGCGCCGGAACACCGGTTCTTCTCCAATTAGACCATCCCTGAAGTCCGTCAGGATATAAGGCCAGATATTGTTGCAGCTGAATTTTAGACAATGCATTACCGATACCAAGAGAAACAGCATCACTTGCGAGATACGTTGCAAGATTAGTAGTTGATACGTTCCACTGATTCCAAGAAGCAGTAATACCCGCCTCATAAGCAATACTGGGAGTTACTGCAATCCATCCCCGTTGTCCAGCCTCAGCTATAGCCAGCAATACATGAGATGCAGCAATAGGGGTAACAGGTGCAGCGGCACTCTGGAAAGTGGAAGACATAATCTTTGCATAGTTGGTATGTGCATTACCAAATGCAACAGCATCGTCCCTTGTCAAACCATAAGGGAAGCCTACAGTAGAAGTACCGAAGGCACTTTGCCTGGCATCGCTCAGATCTGCAGTAAGCTTGGTCATAACTTCAGATTCAGCGAAGTCAGAGCGGCCATTATACAGATTAAACCATGGGTTTCTGAAGGCTGCAGTTCCTGGATAATTTAATGCCAGGTTTTCAGCGTTCTGATCAATGTATCCATCGGCATCGTTATAAGCTGCTGCAAACTCTGTAGCGGCCCATTCACCTGCATTAGGATAAACTTCGCTCGTACGGAGTGCGATCAGCATACGGAGAGAGTTAGCTACTTTTTTCCAGCTCGCAGCATCTCCTCTGTAAATAAAATCGCCTACGGGAAGAAGACCAGCGTCAAATTGATCGCTTGCCTCCTTTAATTCTTTCACAAGATCTTTATAGATCGATTCCTGCGTATCAAATTTAGGAGTCAGATCTTCCTTTCCCTTTAAAGCATCAAAATAAGGAATATCTCCCCAACGGTCTGTCAGCGTCCAGTATATGTAAGCTTTCAGTATGCGCGCAATAGCAATCTGATTATTAGGTGACCCAAACTTCGCTGCAAGTGCGACTTTATCAGCATCAGTGTTATAAATGATAATATTCTGCAGATCATATAATGCTCCGGAATAAGTTCCGTCGAAGTCATTTTTAGGTAGTGAATACAGAGAAGCATCCGTATACTGTGTCTCGGAAAAATATTGAGCATACAGACCACCCAGGGTTTGTGTGGATAATCCACCTAAACCAGCTTCCACATTGGTCAGCAAGGCTGCCGTTGAGGGAGTGGTAGTTCCGTTCGGGTTCTCGTTGGTATCACCAAACTTTTTACAGCTTGATACCAGCAATCCCACCGAAGCTATGAGGGTTAAAAATTTTACAGATTTCATATTCATAATTTTTTCCAGTAAGATTTTAATTAGAATCCAAGTTTCAGGTTAACACCCAGTGATCTTGTACCAGGGAATTGACCATTTTCACCGTACACATTGCTGATTTCTGAAGGATCGAAATCTTTTGAGGAACGATAGATCAACCATGGGTTACGTGCAACTACTGAGAATGTAGCGTTTTGCAGCCATTTGCTTGTAAAGCTCCATTTTTGAACAGGCAACTTGTAGCCAAGGCTAAGTTCACGGAGTTTCACAAATGTCAGATCGTAAACGAATTCATCAAATACGTTGTTATTAACCATTGTATGGAAATAATCCTGTGCTTCAACATACATGTCAACGGTATTTTTGTCTGCGTCAACACCTACAACGTGAATACCACCACCTTCAGCGACCGGATCACGGATAGGGTTTCCTTTGTCGTTCAGCACAGCTGTACGAGCGGTAAGACCGGAGAATGAACCCCACATATCAGACAGGGAGAAGAACTTACCACCATACTGATAGTCGATGTTGATATTTAATACGAAATTTTTGTAAGTAAATCCATTCTGAACACCACCGGTATACTGAGGCAGTACGCTACCGAATTTCACGTTCTCTGATTTTACATACATACCATTTGCGTCCAGAACAGGTTTGCCATCAATATATGTTTTACCACCACCGATCAGCATACCCCATTGTTGACCTTCCTGGTGAACTGTGAAAGGCGGAGTGATGCTGCTGAATCCAGCACCGCTGGATACAGTGATCTGGCTTACATCAGGAGCAAGAGATACCACTTTGTTGTCTATAATATTAGCATAGGTGGCATTGATATCCCAGGTAAAGTCTCTAGTAATGATCGGGCGAACAAAGCCTTGCAGCTCGATACCTTTACGTGTGATCTTACCGGCATTGATAGTTTGTGAACTGAAACCACTTGCACCACTGATAGTAACAGAGATTGGAGAATTAGACGTAACAGCGTTGTAATAAGTCGCGCTGATTCCTACCCTGTTTTTCAGAAAACGCAGGTCAAGACCAAGTTCTTTGGTTGTTTGAGTAGCACCTTTGATACCACTGCTCGTAATATTATTAGGCGTACCCTGTACAAAGTAATTGATAGTGGTAGGAGTACCGCTTGTATTATAAGTTTGTGACCATTGATCAGCACCGATTCCATAAGCAAGTTCAAGACCATAAGGGCCGATTGCCTGAGGTACTTCACCCCACGCACCTCTGATTTTTCCATAGCTCAACCATGGAATACTGTTTTTAACAAGATCGCTGAAAACGAAGCTTGCGCCGAATGACTTTACAAAAATATTATTGTCTGCTGCAGGCAGGGTTGAATACCAGTCATTACGAATAGTAGCTTCTGCAAACAGCATGTTCCTCCAACCGACACTAGCTCTTGTAAAAACGGCACGGCGTTTTTCCAATGTTCTGTTATTACCGTAAGTAATTGAAGCAAGTGAGTTGCTTAGAGCGAAAAAGTCGGGGATATAAAGACCATCACGCGTTGCTGCATTGATTCCTTTATTGGTAATCTTAACAAGCTCACCACCTGCAAGAAGATCAAGGCTAAAATCGTTCAGCTTTTTATTATAAGTACCTACCAGTTCAAAGCGGTCATCCGCAAAGAATGTTTCACTGGTGGAATAACCTGATTTCAGACCAGTTTGAGTAGCACTCCTTTCCAGGAGATAATAAGTTCTGTTCTCACTCCAGGTATTCACCAAACTTTTCCTGTATGTACCTCTCAATTTCAGGTCACTGTTGATTTTGTAGTTCAATGAAACATCACCATATAAACGGTCGCGTCTGAAAAGATTTTCTACATTATCGAAATAGGTGTAGAAATTATACCAATAGTTACCTCCGTAAAAGTTAACAGGCTTGTCAGGAACGTATGCTCCGGGATTCTGGTGGTTCCAGCTTGCAGCCACACCAGGAGTGCCAGTTGAACCATCAGGTGAACGTAAATTTCTAAGCTCTTTCATGATGCCCATGTCGAGATCCCTGTGGAACCACTGGCTAAAGCTACCCGAAGACTGGTTGCCATAACCATCATTATTCTCGGCCTGCTGATTTTGAGTAACATAGTTAATGTTAGTGCTCAAAGTAAGGTGAGTTCCAAGATCGAATGATGCATTCGCTGAAAGTGTATTTCTTCTCAGATATGAATTAGGGATCAGACCCTGGATATCCAGGTTGGTATAAGATACACGTGTAGAAAAGTTCTCTCCTGCTTTGGAGAAGTTGATATTGTTGGTAGTTGTAATACCGGTGTTGTAGAAATCACGGGCATTATTTTCTTGTGGTACGAGATTAGCTGTTTTATAAGAATATTTTGTACCACCATACCATG
>CBHEUU010000062.1:0-12710 GCA_965990355.1 uncultured Chitinophagaceae bacterium | reverse complement strand
TGTTACTGATAATACTGCTGTTACTCCGGAAGAGAATACCCATAAAGTGGTTAAACGCGATATACTGGAAAACAGCGAGCTTGTTGCCAGTGCTGAATTGATCGCTGATCCATCCTTAACAATTCAGAAAGAAATTAAACCACTTCCTGATGTAACCCAGGAAGAAGCTCAGCCGTTTGATATAGTAAACCAGTCAGGCAAGAAGAACAGGCTCCGCGGATTTTTCCGGAAAATCACAAGGACCTTTGAGAAGACCACCAATATTAAAGCAACCGACGGTGAAGACCGTTTACTGGTGGGCGGACTGGCAATCAAATTTTAAGTCACCTATTAAAGAATAGAGAAGATGAAAAGGATTTATACACTGTGCATAGCCTTATGCACCATGGCTACAGCTTTTGCCCAAACAGATACAACCGGCAAATCCGCTACCGATACAATTGGCAAACCACGCGTTGACACTATCAAGATCGGCGGCATGGTGATCATCCGCGAGCCAGGCGGTGGAGATACCGTGAAATCCCGCCGCAACCGTAATTTCAATGTTCGCCTCGGACGCCGCAATTATGATAAGCCTGCCAATATCAGTACCAACTGGCTGATCCTCGACATTGGCTTTTCCAACTACAACGATAAAACCAATTACAGCGGCGCTGAAGCACAGGCATTCGCTCCCGGAAGCAATGAAGACTGGTTTAAACTCCGCGCCTGGAAATCACGCAGCGTGAATATATGGATACTGATGCAGCGTATTAACCTGGTCGACCATGTAGTGAATCTTAAATATGGTCTTGGTGTTGAACTGAACAATTATTTCTTTGAAGACAAATCCATCAAGTTCAATAAGAACCCCACGCTGGTTGATCAATCCTATTCCGGCCTCACTAAAAACAAACTGGCTGCAGATTATGTTACCATGCCTGTGATGCTCAACTTCAATTTCACACCAAACAAACGCAGGAATTACGGACTAAGCGCAGGTATCAGTGCCGGTTATTTATACAGCGCCCGTCAAAAAATAAAACTGGATGGTGATGTAGATAAAACCAAAGGCAATTTTGATCTGCGTAAATGGAAACTTTCCTATGTAGGCGAAGTATCATTAGGTGTTATAAAACTGTATGGTTCTTATGCTTTTGAAAGCATGTTTGAAAAAGGATTGGATTTAACGCCGTATAATTTCGGCTTACGCTTCAGCAACTGGTAGAACTACGAGGTAATAAATATTATATTTAATATTCTTATCCACATCCCGCTGGAAAATTCCAACGGGATTTTTCTTTGCATCATTTTTGCTCAAAGTGTACCTTGTCAAACAATCGTTAAAGCCTCGACCCCTGAAAATAAAAAATCCAATGCCTCCGTTTTCATCCGGGAGGGTAAAGCAGTAAATATGAAAACCGTTGTCGCACTTACTTCTGTATTGTTGGCCGGTGGCCTGATAACTGTGAATACACACAGAGTAAAATCACCTCCATCTTCTTCATTCAAAAGAGCTGATGCAAGCAGTGGTCCTGTTGGCAATGTTGCTATCACCATTGATAAGTCGGATTATGAATTGACAGTATACGATGATAAAGGATGGTATGCCACCTACCCTGTTGTGTTTGGCAACAACAGCCTGGAAGATAAAAAAATGGAAGGCGATAATAATACCCCCGAAGGAAGTTTCAAGATAGTCAGTAAACGGGTGCATGAAAAATGGTTCCGTTTTATGGCAATAGATTATCCAACCAAAGAGAGCTGGGAAAAATTCAAGTTAAGAAAACAGCGGGGTGAAATTCCTGCCTCCGCCAGCATTGGCGGTGCCATAGGTATTCATGGCACCTGGCCTAACGAAGATTTTGTGATTGATAAATATAAAAACTGGACCATGGGTTGTATATCCATGAAGAAGAATGATGTGATGGAAGTGTATGGATACACACCGGTTGGAACCAAAGTCACTATACGAAGATGATACGGAATGTTCGATAAGTAGGGCCTTTTCAATTGTCTCTCCGGACCAGGTTTAGTTAGTTTCCAAATTGAATGAAACTAAGATCCGGGGTGACAATTGAAAAGACCCTACTGACATCCCTCATCCTCTATATTGCGGTATGGTTTTTGTGCATACAGACCAACTCAAAAACGAATTCGGGAAAACCTTTCTAAAGCAGCATAATCCGGCTGCTTTATTTATTTTATAGCTTCCCGTTCTTTATTTCTTCCACTACAGATGGATCAAGCAAAGTGGTGATATCCCCCAGGTTTGATGTTTCTCCTTCAGCTATTTTCCTGAGTATCCGCCGCATGATCTTTCCGCTACGGGTTTTGGGCAATCCGCTTACAAACTGGATCTTATCCGGCTTTGCAATAGGACCAATGATACGCGAAACTGTCTGAATAATATCCTGGCGGGTGCTTTGCTCATCACCACGCAGCGAGCTTACGGTTACATAAGCATAAATGCCCTGGCCTTTAATATCATGCGGATAGCCCACCACCGCACTTTCCACCACGCTGGCGTGCATATTGATGGCATTCTCCACTTCTGCTGTACCTATACGGTGACCACTTACATTCAACACATCATCTACCCGGCCGGTAATCCGGAAAAAGCCCTCTTCATCTCTCATTGCTCCATCACCAGTGAAGTACATATTTTCATATGTGCTGAAATAATTTGTTTTGAAACGCTCATGATCGCCATAAGTAGTCCGCAAAATGCCGGGCCATGGAGCTTTGATACACAGATTTCCTTTATAAAGACCATCGGCATCTTTCTCTGTTATTTCCGCTCCTTTTTCATCTACCAGCACCGGCTGCACACCCGGCATGGGAAGCGTGGCCCAGGAAGGCCTTGCCGGCGTTACGCCTGCCAGGTTGGTGATCATCACCCCACCGGTTTCTGTTTGCCACCAGGTATCTATGATCGGGCATTTCTTTTTTCCAATATGCTCATCATACCAGTGCCATGCTTCTTCATTGATGGGTTCACCTACTGTTCCCAGTACTTTCAATGAAGAAAGATCTTTTCCTTTCAGCGGATCAAGCCCGAAGCCCATCAGGCTGCGGATAGCTGTAGGCGCTGTATAAAGAATATCTACTTTGTATTTGTCGATAATCTCCCAGAAGCGGCCTGCATCCGGCCAGGTAGGAATTCCTTCAAACATAATGGAAGTGGCGCCGGCGCTCAGCGGACCATATATAATATAACTGTGGCCGGTGATCCAGCCAATATCTGCTGTGCAGAAATGCACCTGTCCTTGCTGGTATTGAAAAGCGTTGACGAAAGTGTAATTCGTCCACACCATATATCCACCGCTGGTATGCACCACGCCCTTGGGTTTGCCGGTGCTTCCGGAGGTATAAAGAATAAACAAAGGATCTTCCGCATCCATTGTCTCCATTTCACCGTATCCTGCGGGCACTTCAGCGCTTTCAGTTACCGCACGCATTTCATCTTCCCACCACACGTCGCGGCCCTTGATCATGCTTACAGGTATGCGGGTGCGGGTGTATACAATTACTTTTTTAACCAGTTTATTTCCGATCAATGCATCATCGATCACACTTTTCAGGGGAATATCTTTTGCACCCCTGTAAGCTCCATCGCAGGTAACAATGAATTCAGCTTTTGCATCGTCCAGCCTGTCTGCAATGCTTTGTGCAGAGAAACCGCCGAAGATCACACTATGGATGGCACCGATCCTTGCGCAGGCAAGCACTGCATAAGCCAGTTCAGGTACCATGCCCATGTAAATACAAACACGGTCGCCTTTTTTCACACCATTATTTTTCAATACCTGTGCAAACTGGCAAACACGTTTGTGCAGCCGTTCATAAGTAACCACCCTTGTTCTTTCTTCCGGGTTATTGGGTTCCCAAATGATAGCAGGTTTATCAGCCAGTGTTGCCAGGTGGCGGTCAAGGCAATTTTCAGTAATGTTCAGCTTTGCTCCGGCAAACCATTCGATCTTTGGTTCTTTAAAACTCCAGTTAAGCACTTTATCCCATTTCTTCTTCCAGGAAAAATGATCAGCCACTCCGGCCCAGAACTTTTCAGGATCATCTATGCTTTGCTGGTAGGCTTTCTTATACTCTTCATACGTTTTAAGCTGGTAAGGATATGACATTACAATCAGGTTGTTTTTGTGTAGCTGAAAAATTGAGTGGTAAATTTAAAATTTCACGGTGAAAGATGATGCAAAAAATATGCATCATTTTGAATATGATGATTTATCTTTCAACCAACTTGTACGTATGAATACATCATCCCGTGGTATCCGCAGTGTAATTGCTGCTTCTTCTGTAGGCACACTTATCGAATGGTACGATTTTTACATTTTCGGTATGCTGGCCAAAACCATCAGCACCCAATTTTTCCCTGAGGGAAATGCTACTGCTGCGCTCCTGAGCACACTGGCCATATTTGCAGCCGGTTTTATTGTAAGGCCTTTCGGTGCATTGGTGTTTGGCCGCCTGGGTGATCTTATCGGCCGTAAATACACTTTCTTACTAACACTTGTACTGATGGGAGGATCAACCTTCCTGATAGGGCTCGTGCCAGGTTACAAAACCATCGGTATTGCGGCGCCATTGCTGGTATTGTTACTTCGCTTGCTTCAGGGTCTTGCACTTGGTGGTGAATATGGCGGTGCGGCTACTTATGTAGCAGAGCATGCGCCTGCCGGCAAAAGAGGATACTACACCAGTTGGATACAAACCACCGCAACACTGGGACTGTTTGTAGCGCTTGGTATTATTATGCTGGTGAAACTGAACATGAGCGACAGCTCTTTCAATGCAGAATGGGGCGGATGGCGTTATCCGTTCTGGATCTCTATTTTACTGGTAGGTGTTTCAGTCTATATCCGGTTGCGTATGGAAGAATCACCGCTTTTCTCCAAGCTTAAAGCGGAAGGCAAAACATCGTCGAACCCATTAAAAGAAAGTTTCCGGCATAAAGCCAATTTCAAAATGGTATTGCTCGCGTTGTTTGGCGCAGCAATGGGTCAGGGTGTGATCTGGTATACCGGCCAGTTCTATGCACAAAGTTTCCTGGAAACAAAATGCAGTATCGGTTTTGAACAAAGCCGTACGATCATGCTATGGGGTATTGCATTTGCCACACCTTTCTTTTTATTTTTTGGATGGCTGAGTGATAAAGTCGGCCGCAAATGGATCATGCTTGCAGGCATGCTGCTGGGCATTCTTACTTACCGCCCCATCTTCAATTATTTTCTGCAGGCAACAGACAGCAAAAGCTGGGTGGCGGAGAGTGGAACAGCAACAGGGCAGGCAGTAGTGAAAATGGAAGCAGTTAAAAATTCAACCGACTCCGTGGTGCTCACCACCACTTCATTCAGTCTTCCCGATGGAAGAAAATATACAGCTGTCAAATCAGATACACTACGGGTAACATCCACTTATCTTATTCCCGGCAAAACTATTCTTACCAATAAGGAAGTTGGAACAGGAACATACTGGAAGTTTGTAGCGCTGGTATTCCTGCTGATCGTGTATGTAACGATGGTATACGGACCTATTGCGGCTTTCTTAGTGGAGCTGTTCCCGACACGTATACGTTACACGTCCATGTCATTGCCTTATCATATCGGAAATGGCGTGTTTGGAGGATTGGTACCGTTCATTGGTTTATTGCTTACCACTACCTATCCTGCTGATCCGCTGGTGGGGCTATGGTACCCTATCGGCATTGCTTCGTTGTGTTTTATTATCGGGGCAGTGTATCTCAGCAATAAGATTGACGAAAATGTAGATGATTAAAAAGATTTAAAAAAAAGTTATGAATAGCATAAAAAAGATCCTGGGTGTTTGCTGGCTCATTCTTGCGCCAGTGATCATATACATGTTAGTACATGGGGCTGTAACCCACATAGATCCCTCTGGAAATAAAGACATTAACAACCCGGTGATATGGATCATCATCATTCTTATATTCACCCCTGTGGCTATTGGGTTAATGATCTTTGGCATATATGCATTAAAGGGCGAGTATGATAAATTACCCGGGAAATCAGAAGATTTTGAATGATCCTGTCCTTTGAAGTAGATTAATTTCAATAGTTCTGTAAAAAAATTAAAACCTTTTTTATCTCTCGCTGTTTTACTATATTTTTACACCAACAGCAATGAAAAAAGGATTTACCATATTCCAGTTCAAACACCAGCTTGTCAGCGTTTTAATGCTGGTGACGTTACTGTGGCTTACGGTAAGCACTCCTTTTGTTTATGCTTCTCAATTGCAATTAGAAGAACAACATACCTGTTCATCATCCCAGAATGAAGAAAGCGACGATGAACAGGAACAGGCATGCACTCCTCTTGGCAGCAATACCACAGAAGAAAAAACCTCCGGCAGTGTCAACTCACTTTCTGAAGAGTACCTGCATTTTGACAGTGAATTGTTTCATTTAGCTGAATTATCACTGAACCATACAAGAACTCATACTGTATCAGAGTATGTAGCTTTCCATGGCGAATTGCTTTGCCCTCCCCCGAATTTCAGGGGATAATTTCCTGGACACAGCCTTATCTTAATTCTGATAATGCATACCATATGCATTCTGTATGCCATACTAAAAACAGTATGGATTGTTTTAACCTTTGATTATACACCTGCTGAGCACTTGTACCGGAAGGATTAGACCATCAGGTATTGCTTAATCATTAACGAAAGAAAAAAATGAGAACACATACAAAAGAATTCCAGCAAAATCTTACCCCTGTAGACGCTTTTGAAGTATTGAAAGAAGGGAACAGACGTTTCACCAGTAATCTTAAACTCAACCGCGATCTGTTGCGGCAGATGGATGAAACGGCAGGCGGACAATATCCTTTTGCCGTAACCCTGAGCTGTATGGACAGCCGCACTTCCATAGAACATATTTTTGATCAGGGCCTCGGCGATATATTCAGTATCCGCATTGCAGGCAATGTAGTGAATGAAGATATTGTAGGCAGTATTGAGTATGCATGTAAAGTAGCTGGTTCAAAACTGATCGTGGTATTGGGGCATACAAAATGCGGCGCCATCAAAGGTGCCTGTGATGCAGTGGAGATGGGCAATCTTACCGGGTTGCTGGAAAAAGTAAGGCCTGCTCTTGATAAAACAGCGGCCGCTGCAAAAGAAACAACAAAAGAACAGTATACGGAGATAGTGGCACAAGCCAATGTGCTCGAGAGCATGAGAGAGATCCTTGAAAAAAGCGCTATTCTCCGCACCATGTATGAAGAAGGAAAGATCGGCATTGTAGGTGGCATGTATAGTATTGAGAATGGCCGGGTGAGTTTTATCCGTCAAATGTTTGCAGAAGAAGAGATCGTGCTGGAAGAAAAGGCAAGCGTGTAACCGTAAATTTCAATAAGCAGACGATTGCTTGTAATCTAAAGATGCTGGAGAGGTCGCTTTTAGCGATCAATCCCGTTTTTCTCAGAGTTGATTTTGCGGCCCTGCTTGTCCAGGCGGGGCCTTTTTTTCGATTGCCGGAAGGCCATTTGAATTCACTCATTAAAAAAATAGCTATGAATGCTCTGTAAACTTCATGTAAAGTTTTTACAACATTCTGCATAAACCATTGTTGTAGATTAACTTTGCTAAACTTATGTTATCCCGCAGAAACATATTCATTTTCGCAGGCAGCGTCCTAATGATGCTGATGCTTTTGTGGCTTACTGTAAGTGTGCCTTTTGTGAATGCTTCACGCCAGGAGAAAGCAAAGCAAGAAAGAAAAGTGAATGCTACTTCACCACTGGCAGGCGCTGAAGAAGAAAAAGTTCCTTCTTCACCTACTACTATCAATGAATACCTTCATGAGAATGAAGAATTGCAACATCCAAGTACCAATATAATTTTCGCCTATAAGTCGCACCAGCCCGACCTGTACCTGGCTTTTCATGGCGAACTGGTTTTACCACCACCCAAAGCCTGACCTGTTACAAGGCTTATTCTTTATTACATAATTATGTCCGTCATTAACTGGCGGCACTGACTTGTGCAGAACAAATCTGTATCTACCTTACTATCTAAAAAAGTTGTTATGGCACCACGTGCAAAAGATTATTTTAAAAGTTTATCCAGTGATATTCCTTCGTCAATAGTTGTATTTCTTGTAGCGCTTCCATTATGTTTGGGTGTAGCCCTTGCATCCAATGCACCTTTGTTCAGCGGTATTATTGCCGGTATCATCGGTGGTATAGTGGTAGGCCTCGGCAGTAAATCGCACCTGAGCGTAAGCGGCCCTGCAGCCGGTTTAACCGCCATTGTTGCCGCAGCCATTATCACCCTGCAATCATTTGAAGCATTCCTGGTAGCCGTAGTGATCGGTGGTATGCTCCAGGTGGTGCTCGGCTTTTTAAAAGCCGGTGTGATCGGAGATTATGTACCCAACAATGTGATCAAGGGAATGCTGGCAGCTATCGGTCTTATTCTTATCCTGAATCAGTTCCCGCATTTGCTGGGAGATGATTCGCATTTTGAAACAGATGAAAGTGTGCCACAGGATAAAGGAAATATCTTTTCCAATTTCATTAATGCTTTTGCACATGTTACACCAATAGCTTTGCTGATAGGTGGCGTTTGTCTTGCTTTCTATTTTGTGTGGGAAAAACTGGTAGCCAATAAAAAAGGATTTATCAAAATGATCCCAGCTCCCTTGCTGGTAGTGTTTATTGGTGTTGGCCTCAATTATATTTTTCAAAACTCCGGAAGCGCACTGAAGGGAGAACACCTGGTGGTGATCCCTCAGGCTTCTTCAGCAAGCGAGTTCTTTTCTTTCTTTAAGCAACCCGACTGGAGTTTTATCACCAATTCACAAGTATGGGTAACTGGTCTTACGCTGGCACTGGTAGCGAGCCTTGAAACCCTGTTGAGCATAGAAGCAGTAGATGATCTTGACCCTTACCAGCGTGTAACACCCACCAATCGCGAGTTGAAAGCGCAGGGTCTCGGCAATATTATTTCAGGCCTGGTTGGAGGTTTGCCCATCACCAGCGTTATTGTACGCTCTTCAGCGAATGTCAACTCGGGTGCTAAAACAAAAGTATCTACCATATTGCATGGTACACTCCTTTTGCTTTGCGTGGCTTTTATTCCTGCCATATTGAACCTTATTCCAAAATCAGCATTGGCAGCCATCCTGATCTTTACAGGATATAAACTTGCTAAACCTTCTTTGTTCATTAATTTTTATAAGAAAGGATGGGACTCCTTCCTGCCCTTTGTTATCACCATCGTTGCCATATTGGTGACCGATCTGCTGAAAGGTGTGATCATTGGTATTGGTGTGGGATTGTTCTTTGCATTCCGGAGCAATTTCAGGTCGGCCGTATTTGTTGTTAATGATGACAATAAATACCTGTTCCGACTCAGAAAGGATGTATCTTTCCTGAACAAAGCCATTATCAAACGGAAGCTGGAAGAAGTGCCGGCAAACTCTTATGTTTTCATTGATACTACCCGCGCAGATTTTATTGATCGCGATGTTGTAGAAACCATCGAAGACTTTATGATTGCAGCGCCGCTTAAAAATATAGAAGTGGAATTAAGAAGAAGCAAGACGAAGGAACAAGGTTTCAATGGCACGATAACAGAAGACAATGGCAATGGATATGACATTATCCGCACGCATGATAAAGACCTGGAAAAAGTGAAAGTTTAATTAAACGCTATTATAGTTATGTACTCTTTCGACAGATTATTACTGCAAAACAAGGCCTGGGCCGCAGAGATGCTGGCAGATGATCCTCTTTTTTTTGACCGGTTGGCTCAATTGCAAACACCGGAATTCCTGTGGATCGGATGCAGCGATAGCCGCGTACCGGCCAACCAGATCACCGGCACCCACCCTGGTGAGATCTTTGTACATAGAAATGTAGCCAACCTTGTAGTGAATTCAGACCTGAATATGCTGGCGGTACTGGATTATGCCGTTAACCATTTAAAAGTGAAACATGTGATCGTGTGTGGCCACTACGGTTGTGGCGGCGTACAGGCAGCAGCATCCAGGGTTGATTACAAACCCGTGCTGAACATGTGGCTCCGCAACATCAAAGATGTTTACTGTAAACATGAAGAAGAGCTGAATGCTTTACCGGAAGGAACCGAACGGAATAACCGGCTCACTGAACTGAATGTGATGGAACAGGTAAAAAACCTCGCCCGCAAATCCAGCATTCAGCGGGCCTGGAAAAATGATCAGCGCCCTGATCTTCATGGCTGGGTTTACAGCCTGAAAGATGGTCTTATCAAGTCTGTGTTTGAAATGAAGGCGGGCTCGGCAATTGAGTCGGTGTATGAGATTGATGATCTTTAATCTTTTTAGTAGGTTTGTAGCATGTCTATTGAAGTTAAAGACCTGCTGAAGATTTACGGCGAACAAAAAGCCGTTAACCATATTTCCTTTAAAGTTGAAAAAGGTGAGATCGTTGGATTTCTCGGGCCCAATGGCGCCGGCAAATCCACTACCATGAAGATCATCACCGGTTATCTTCAGCCCAACAGCGGCGAGGCCATTGTATGTGGCATTCCGGTGAAGGAAGATCCCCTGGGCGTTAAAAAGAAAATCGGTTACCTGCCTGAGCTGAATGCGCTTTACTATGACATGTATGTCCGGGAATACCTGGGTTTTATTGCCGAGCTGCATGAAGTAAAATCCCCCAAAGACGCTATTGAAGAAGCGATCAATACTGTAGGGCTGAAAGCAGAAAGTAAAAAAAAGATCGGACAGCTTTCAAAAGGTTATAAACAACGGGTAGGGCTTGCGGCAGCATTGGTGCACCAACCCGAAGTGCTGATACTGGATGAGCCGACTTCCGGCCTTGATCCCAACCAGATCATCGAAATAAGGGAAGTGATCAGGCAACAGGGAAAGGATAAAACGGTCTTGTTTTCTTCACATATTTTGCAGGAAGTGGAAGCGATCTGCGACCGGGTGATCATTATCAATAAAGGAGAACTGGTGGCAGATGATAAGCTGAGCAATCTCCAATCAGCCGGAAAAGACGAACATATTGTAGTGGTCACTTTCAAAAATGCTGCAGACCATGAAGTACTGAAACAGATCAGGGGAGTGATAGTTGCGGAACAGGTCAGTTCCGTCAGCTACCGGCTCAAAACCACCGATCCTGATATTGTCAGCAAAAGCATTCTGGAATTTGCGTTGCAGCAAAACAACAGCATTCTTTCATTGCAAAGTGAAAGCAGGAGGCTGGAAGATGTGTTCCGGTCGTTGACAGAAAACAAAACAAGTTTACCGGAATAAAAACAGGCTTACTGCCTGAATTCTCCTCAAAACGATTCTCCCTGCCATTGAAAAGCAGTTTGCTGCGAACTGTTAAAACTGTTTCTTTGCAGAACAATTCCGCTTTCCGGGCGGTACTATTTAATTTTACAAAAAATCAAGTAATCGATCATGAGCTACATTTCCGAAATCTTCGCCAGGCAGATTTTAGACAGCCGCGGCAACCCAACTGTAGAAGTGGATGTATTAACAGATGAAGGGGCACTGGGCCGTGCAGCTGTACCAAGCGGGGCCAGCACCGGTATTCACGAGGCCGTTGAACTGCGGGACGGCGACAAAAAGAAGTATGTAGGTAAAGGTGTGCTCAAAGCTGTTAAAAACGTAAATGATATTATTGCGCCCGTATTGCTCGGATATGATGTAGCTGATCAGACAGGTATTGACCAGCTGATGATTGAGCTGGATGGCACTCCCAATAAAGGCAAACTGGGCGCTAATGCCCTGCTGGCTGTGAGCATGGCAGTGGCCAAAGCTGCTGCTGAAGAGGCTTCCCTTCCGCTGTTCCGTTATGTTGGCGGCACCAATGCCAAAACACTGCCTATTCCCATGATGAATATCCTGAATGGCGGTGCGCATGCAGACAATAAAATCGACTTTCAGGAATTCATGATCATGCCTATTGGCGCGCCTACTTTCAGTGAAGGTTTGCGTTGGGGTGTGGAGATCTTCCATACGCTGAAATCTGTGTTGAAGAAAAAAGGATTCAGCACCAACGTGGGTGATGAAGGCGGTTTTGCACCCAATATTCAATCCAACGAAGAAGCGATCGATACGGTAATGGAAGCGATCCAGGCTTCTGGCTATAAAGCCGGTTCACAAATCGTCATCGCGATGGACGCAGCCAACAGCGAGTTGTGGGATGCTAAAAAGAAAAAATACGTTTTCCATAAAAGTGATGGCAAGCAACTGAGCAGCGATGAGCTGGTGAAATTCTGGGAAAAATGGGTGAAGAACTATCCAATCGTTTCCATCGAAGATGGTATGGCAGAAGATGACTGGGCTGGCTGGGCAGCATTGACCAAAGCAGTAGGTGATAAATGCCAGCTGGTAGGCGATGATCTGTTTGTGACCAATGTGACCCGTCTGCAACAAGGCATTGACAAAAACATTGCTAATGGCCTGCTGGTGAAAGTAAACCAGATCGGAACAATTACTGAAACCATCAATGCCGTAACACTGGCCCAGCATAATGGTTATAACACCATCATGAGCCATAGAAGCGGTGAAACAGAAGATACCACGATTGCTGACCTGGCTGTAGCGCTTAATTGCGGACAGATCAAAACAGGCTCTGCGTCCCGTACCGACAGGATCGCCAAATACAATCAGCTGATCCGTATTGAAGAGTTGCTGGGCAGCAGCGCGATTTATCCGAAAGGAAAGATTAAATTTGGAAAGAAATAA
>CBHEUU010000061.1:0-12771 GCA_965990355.1 uncultured Chitinophagaceae bacterium | reverse complement strand
GGAGTGCTTCCTGTATCAGGTCATGAATATTTACTTTTTCACGTGTCAGATGCAGTTGATTGGAATCCGTATAGGCAAACTTCAATAACCGTTCGATCTGGTTCTGGAGATAAGTGGATTGATTTTCCACGATACCTGCATAGGTGACCAGCTTATCAGGCTTTTCCACAATGGCCGGGTTCTTCAACACATCTGCTGCCAGACTGATCACAGCTACCGGCGTCTTGAACTCATGCGTGAAATTGTGAATGAAATCCTTCTGTGTTTCATTCAGGAATTTTTGTTTATAGAAATAATAAAGGCTGCCGCCAAATAATATCAACACCAGGAACAGCACAACGCTGCTGATGATCCAGAAGTTCATCCGCGTTAAAATATATTGTTGCCTGTTGGGAAAGAACAAAGTTATATGATCGAAGTTGCGCGGTGTCGGCGGCACTTTTAATGCAATACTTTTTTTTGTCGGGGCCAGGATGCCGGTATAAACATATTTTGCAGAATCGGCATTATAAATGCCGACATGACAATCAGTAAACACCCCAAAATCGTCCAGCTCATAATGCAGGTAGCTGATCAGAGAATCCCTGCCTTCGGGCAGGCTTATCTGGGCAATATACAGGTTGGGAGAAGGGTTTTCAATCAGCTCATTGAGATGCGAGGAATTGTAGAGGCTGATATCAAGGTCTTCATACAATCCCCGGATAGCTTTTACCACATTATGCGAAAACTCCTTTTGCTCGAAATTGTATATTTTCCTGAGCCAGACCAACTGGAACACCAATATCGTGGCAATGACCAGCGAGCTGATGAATAATACTAGGCGAATAGTTGATGATCGTATTGGCACTGAAAACATAAGCTAAAATAATACGAAGGACCAGCATACAATAGCCGGTAGTGTTAACATTGGTTAATTGAAAGTTAACTGATTTCCGGCACTAGCGGGCATAAAAAAAGACAGCCTCACCTGGAGACCGTCTTTACCGAACCAACACACCAAGGTTAAGGGCTATTTGCTCTCAGTTTTCGTAACGGGTTTCGCTTTTTTATGATGATGCTTTCTGTTGACAGTTGTAGCCTTAGAGTCAGTGCCTGCTTTTTCGGTGCTGGCTACACTGGCAGTAGATTTATCCGCTGTTGCAGATTTTTTAGCGGTGATCTCTTTTTTTGCGGGTGCTGATTTGGACGGTTGCTTTGGTGTAGTTTGAGCACCTGCTACACCTGCAAACAATAACATTGCAGCAACCGGGATCATGTACTTTTTCATATTTCTTTTTTTTAGTTGAAAATTTGATACAGCTAAGTTGGAACAATATTTTCAACTGCGCCAGAATCCTGGCGTGCTTAACGGCAGCTTAACCGTCGTTAATAAAATCGAAAAATGAAAATTGAAATAAATCAGAATTGAAGAATAAACACTGTTCCTTCACCTTCTGCTGATTGCACCTGGATATTTCCCTTATGCAACATCATGATCTGTTTACATAAGCTAAGACCGATCCCGCTACCGCTTTTTTTGGTACTGAAGAATGGAATAAAAATTTTATCCAGCAATTCAACCGGCATGCCACTTCCATTGTCTGCTACTTTGATAAGCGTTTTACGGTTTACGGTGAGGTATGCAGAAAGTATAATACGCGGATCAGCTTTATCTTTTACGGCTTCAATGGCATTCACCACGAGATTGATCATTACCTGCTCCAGCAGATGTATATCTGCTTCGAGAGCAATATCTGTGTCTTTGAGGATCGTTTCCACTTCAATATTCTTTTGCTCCAGCGTTGGTTGCATCAATTGCAACAGGTTCTCAAACACATCGCGGACATATATCTTCTTAAGAGTGGGAGTGGTGATCTTATTAAGATTGCGATAAGTTTCAGCAAACTTCAGCAAGCCTTCACTTCTCCGGCGGATTGTTTCAATACCGAGCTCCAGGTCATCAACTGAACCGGATTCATTATTCAATACTGAAACGGATTGTTGCAATCTGCTTTTCAGCGTTTCTGCAAGTGAAGAAATCGGCGCCACTGAATTCATGATCTCATGCGTTAACACGCTCAGCAGTTTTTGCCAGGCTTTTGATTCAGTTTCATCCAGCGCTTCATTCACATTCTGAAAAGCGATCAGCTTGTATAAATTTCCTTCTGTTTGAAATGCCGTGGCTGATAGCAACACTTTAAAACTGGATCTTTCCAGGTGGGCTGAAGCAATTTTGCTTTCTCCCGGCTTCAGTTCAATGATCGCCTGGCTCAGCTCTTCATCCCTTCTTCCCAGCGAATAAATTGTTTTGAGATAGGGCAATTGCAGCATTTTCTTCAGCGAATCATTCATCCAGATAACTTCTCCTGTTTCTTCTTTATAAGAAAGTATGCCGGTGTCAACCAGTTCAAGTATTCTTTGCAGGTACTGGTATTGTGTTTCTTTTTCCTTGCTGATTACTTTGAAAGTGGAGTTGATCTCATTAAATCCCTGCCGCAGGGGTTGTATTTCAGTAGGAGCATGTTTTACATCGAAATAGCGGGAGAAATCGCGGTAATGAACTGATTCCACAAACTGATCAAGCTCTTTATAAGCTTTTCGCTGGAAGCGGTAAAACTCCATGGCCTGGTAAATGATAATGGGCAATACGATCACCAGGTACACATAGTAGCCGTTTGCAATGAGGAACGCAGCTGCGCTTAGTGTCACCAGCAACAGCAGTATTCCTCCTGCTATTCTCCATTCGTAATTCTTAAATGTCATACTTGCTAAGTCTTCTGTACAAAGCAGTGCGGGTCAGGCCCAGTTCTTTTGCTGCTTTGGTGATATTGCCATTGTGTTTCTCAATCACTTTAAGGATCGTGTTTTTTTCAACGGAGCTCAGTTTCATTTCTGCCGGTTCGGTTTCCGTTGGTGATGAAGCTTCAATAGGAGAGAAGATCAGGTCTTTTGCCTGAAGGACGTCCTCATCTGCCATGATCACGGCCCTTTCAATGATATATTGCAGCTCCCGCACATTGCCCGGGTAATGATGGTTCATCAACTTTTCCAAGGCCTTGCTATCAAAATCCGGCGTTGGTTTCATGTATTTGCTGCTGTACAATTTTGCAAAATGACGGGCCAGCAAAACAATATCATTACCGCGCTTGCGGAGCGGGGGTACAGTTATTTCAACTGTGTTGATGCGGTAGATAAGATCTTTCCGGAAACGGCTTTCGTTGGCCAGCTCTGTTAAAGGAACATTGGTAGCACAAACCAAACGTATGTCTACAGGCACGGGTTCATTACTGCCCAATCGCATCACCTGGCGGTTTTGCAACACACTTAACAGCTTTGCCTGCAAATGAAGAGGGATATTGCCAATCTCATCGAGAAATAAAGTGCCTTTATCTGCAGCTTCAAAACGTCCGGGCCTGTCTTCCCGGGCATCTGTAAAAGCACCTTTTTTATGACCGAAGAGCTCGCTTTCAAACAGTGTTTCCGTAAGCGCACCTACATCCACTTTTACCAGGGGCTGCGCAGCGCGTAACGATTGCTGATGGATGGCTTTTGCGATCAGATCTTTACCAGTACCATTCTCACCCAGAATAAGAATATTGGCATCGGTAGGGGCGATTTTTTCTGTTTTATAAAATATCTGCTGCATCGCCTCCGATTCTCCCAGCAATTCCTTTCCGATAATGGAGTCGGCAGATACAAAAGAAGGAGGACCTGCTTTTGCACCTTTGCGTTTCAGGATGTCTTTGATAGTGCTGATCAGTTTTTCATTATGCCAGGGTTTTACTACAAAATCGGAAGCGCCTTCTTTCAGGGAACGTACGGCCAGGTCAATATCTCCATAAGCAGTGATCATAATCACGGCTGTGTCGGGCCTCAGTTTGCGAATCTCTTTCAACCAGAATAATCCTTCATTGCCGGTATTGATGGAGCTATTAAAATTCATGTCGAGCAGGATCACATCAAAACTATCTTTGGATAAATGCCAGCGAAGGTTTTCTGGATTTTTTTCCGTCACCACATCTTTCACTTCTGTTTTCAATAACAGCCGCACAGCGGTAAGCACATCGGTATCATCATCTATGATCAGGATGGAGGCGTTCTTTAGGTTCATATTGTCTTTTTGAATGCTCAATATCAATTTCCAGTAGCTGTTTTTCTACCGAAAATCACATTACTGCAAGTATACCATAATTACAAAGTGGTGGCAACTAATTCTTTAATAAAAACCACTGTTCAGGGGGCTGTATCAAAACCGGACAGTGGTTGTATCGAAAGAGAACGATTTTCAGGGTATTTTTAATGTAAATAATTGTAAATCAATAGGGTTTGGAACTGGCATATTTATGACTCTACTGGGTTGTCACCTTGCAAAATTAGCCAGTGCAGACCGGCAAAAATCAGGGGGCTATTAATCATTAAA
Source organism: uncultured Chitinophagaceae bacterium (assembly GCA_965990355.1). Taxonomy (GTDB): domain Bacteria; phylum Bacteroidota; class Bacteroidia; order Chitinophagales; family Chitinophagaceae; genus Terrimonas_A. Next base: position 8,372 of record CBHEUU010000061.1, on the reverse strand, counting down.
GTTATATATCAGTGGATCGAGTTATTGCAAAAAAGAAATGGGGTAAGAAAAGAATACTTACGTTGGCCGGCGTGCTGGGCATTGCTACCCTTGCCGTAGCCAGTTATATTGCTACCACCAAGAAATCACAATTGAACGTGGATGTTGAACGCATCACCATCAGCGAGATCAAAAAAGGACCTTTCCTGGAATTCATTCCCGTAAATGGCATAGTGCAGCCAATTACAACGATTTACCTTGATGCCCTGGAAGGTGGAAGGGTGGAAGAAAAGTATGTGGAAGACGGAACAGTGATGAAAAAGGGAGAACCTATCCTGCGTCTGTCCAACACTGACCTTGAGCTGAGTCTGGTGAACCAGGAAACTTCTGTGTACAACCTGCTTACGCAAATGCAGATTTCGCAGAATGCTGCCCGCCAGAACACTATCGGCAAACTGAATCAGATGACGGATGTGGAAAGCCAGCTGAGAGAAGCAGAACGTTTATATAAACTCAATAAGCATCTCTACGACGAGAAAGCTATCGGTTTGCAGGAATTTAAGAAATCGGAAAATGATTATAACTACCAATTGGCAAAACAAAAATTGTCCAAACAGATATTGAACCAGGATTCCCTTTCTGTTAAACAGGAATTTGACCAGGCAAGACAATCCTATGACCGTACACAAAACGCCCTGGGCGTAATGCGTAAAAAAGTAGGCGATCTGATTGTGCGTGCGCCGGTGGATGGCCAGTTGACTTCGCTGGATGCAGAGATCGGTCAATCCAAAAATAAAGGCGAAAGGCTGGGACAGATCGATGTGCTGAGCGGATTTAAAGTAAGGGCTGATATTGATGAACATTATAGCTCCAGGATCTATACAGGCCTTATGGGCACTTTCAGTTTTGCCAATAAACAATACAAACTGAAAATTAAAAAAGTGTACACGCAGATAGTCAATAGCCGTTTCCAGGTGGATATGGAATTTGTAGGTGAAGTGCCTCCGAATATCCGTCGCGGTCAAACACTTCAAATCGGTCTTGCATTGAGCGAAGAAACAACAGCATTGTTGCTGCCCAGGGGTGGATTCCATAGTCAAACGGGGGGCAACTGGATATTCAAATTAAGCGATGATGGAAAAACTGCTTATAAGGTGGATATACAGCTTGGCATGCAGAGTCCTGATTTTTACCAGGTGTTGAGTGGATTGAAAGAGGGTGATAAAGTGGTGACTTCGAGCTATGAGAACTATGGTGATATGCAGGAATTGTTGCTGAAAAAATAAACTGTGCATTGTTCGTAACAAGATGCCGCGAACAACGTACAACAAAAAACAAATCATGAAACAAAAATCAATTTACCTGGTCCTCCTGATCTGCTTTCTCAGCATGATCTCTTCAGCGAGGCAACGGTATTTCAACTCCGGAATGGGTAGTACCATTGACGAAGTTGCCAAAACCAAAACATCTGAAGCAGAAGAGGCCGGTAAGGGCTTTGACCTGTCACCTGTTCGTTTTTTTGTACTGAACATGTAAAATACTCTTCACCTAAATAAACAATCTGAAATGATTAAGATTACCAATCTTGAAAAAATCTACCGGACCGAAGAAGTGGAAACGGTGGCGCTGAATAAACTGACCATCGACGTAAAAGAAGGTGAGTTTGTAGCCATCATGGGCCCTTCCGGTTGCGGTAAATCCACGTTGCTGAATATTCTTGGCTTGCTGGATGATCCCGACGCAGGAAGTTTTGTGTTCAACGGCATTGAAGTGGCTAAGTTCAACGAAAGAAAGCGTGCTGACCTCCGCAAAAGGAATATCGGTTTCGTGTTCCAGAGCTTTAACCTGATTGATGAGCTTACTGTTTTTGAAAATGTGGAGCTTCCACTGATCTACACTGGTGTGAAAGCCGCTGAAAGAAAGAAAAGGGTGGATGAGGTATTGGACAAAGTGCAGATCATGCACCGCAGGAACCACTATCCTCAGCAATTATCCGGTGGTCAGCAACAGCGTGTGGCGGTAGCCAGGGCTGTGGTGAACAATCCCAAGCTGATCCTGGCGGATGAGCCCACTGGTAATCTTGATTCCAGCAATGGTAATGAAGTAATGCAAATGCTGACTGATCTGAATGAACAGGGCACTACCATCGTGATGGTAACGCACAGTGAGCATGATGCACGTTACAGCCATCGCATCATCCGCATGCTGGACGGACAAACTGTATTGGAAAATATCATGGTTTAACTTTCCTCTTTCACCTACTGCTATAGCAAGAAGATATGATCAGAAATTACATCAAAGTAGCTTTCCGGAATATAATACGGCATAAAGCTTTCTCCTTCCTCAATGTGTTTGGTTTGGCTGTCGGTATTGCCGCATGCCTGCTTCTTTTTATGGTAGTAAGGTATGAAATGAGTTATGATAAGTTCTTACCGGACCATGAGTCCATCTACCACATCATTACAAAGACTAAGACGAACGAGGGTGAAGAGTACAACTCGGGCGTTCCTTATCCTGCTTTGGACGCGTTGAAGGTAGATATGCCGGAGCTGACGGTTGGCTCCTTATACTCCAGCTATGGAAGCCAGGTAACCGTATTGGGCAAAGATCCCAATACCGAAATCGGTAAGAAATTTATTGAAGAAACCGGTGTGTTCTTCGCAGATCCCGGACTGTTCCAGGTATTTAAATTTCCCTGGTTAAGCGGTTCGGCAGATGTATTGAATGAGCCAAATATGACGGTGCTTACGCAAAAAATGGCGGAGAAATATTTTGGGAACTGGAAAGATGCAATAGGCCAGTATATCCGTTTAGACAATACTATGAATTTGAAAGTGGCGGGCATATTAAAAAATGTTCCTGCCAATTCTGATTTTCCACTCGGGATCGTCACTTCTTTTATCACTTCAAAAAATAATCCCGGCAATTTCGGTTATAACACTAACTGGGGAGGTATCACGAGCAATTACCAGCTTTTTATAACCATGCCCAAAGGCATGACCCGTGAGTCGATGGACAAAAAGCTGGAAGCGTTTACTAATAAACATTATCCTCCTTCTTCAAATGGCCAGCAGCAAAGGTTGAATCTCCTGCAGCCGCTTGATCAGGTGCATTTCGACACCGGCGTTAGTAATCTGGGTGATCATATCACCAGCAAAACCACTTTATGGACATTGTCTCTTATAGGGGTATTGATCATTGTAATGGCTTGCATTAACTTTATCAATCTTTCTACTGCGCAGGCGATAAACCGTTCGAAGGAAGTTGGTATCCGGAAAGTGTTGGGCGGTAAACGCAATAACCTGTTCTGGCAGATGATGGGCGAGACAGGTATTATCGTGTTAATGGCAATCATACTGGCAGTAGCCATAGCAGCCATATGCCTGCCATTTATCAGCAATGTGGCTTCCATCAATGAAAAGCTTAGTGTGCTTACTCCATCAGTGTTGTTGTTTACTCTTGCAGCGGGGGTGGTGGTTACTTTGTTTTCCGGCGCATATCCGGCTTTGATATTATCAGGGTTCAAGCCCATGTTGGCATTGAAGAATAAAATTACTTCAGCCAGCATAGGAGGTATTTCATTGAGAAGAGGATTGGTGGTGACACAATTTGCTATTTCACAGGTATTGATCATTTGTACAATTGTAGCCATCAGCCAAATGAATTCCGTCAGGAACGCTGATCTTGGATTTAATAAAGAAGCTGTGCTGGTATTATCCGGCAATGCAGACAGTGTGATCTTTTCCAGGCAATTTGCCTTTAAGCAGGAGCTGCTGGGTATGAATGGAATAGAATCTGTAAGTTTCAGCAGCGATATACCTTCTTCGGATAATAACTGGTCTACTAATTTTTCATTTAACCATAAGGCGGACGAGGATTTCAATGTTTACCTCAAGTTTGGTGATGAAGATTATTTTAAAACTTTTGGCGTCCAGTTTCTGGCCGGCCAGGGATACGCTCATAGCGATACTATAAAGGATGTGGTTGTAAATGAAACCCTGACGAAAAAACTGGGTATAAAAAATCCCGCTGATGCTGTTGGCCAGGATATCAGGTTAGGAGGAAGTGAGTGGAGAAAGATCGTAGGGGTGGTGAAAGATTTTAAGACCAATTCACTGCGCGAAGATACCAAGCCAACACTGATCGCTTCCCGCCAGGGATATTATGTATATACCAATGTTAAAATAAAAAGCAAGAACCTTGGACAAACCAAGGAGGCTGTTCAAAAGGTTTGGGACAAATATTATCCCACTTATGCCAACAGCACCTTCTTCGTGGATGAAAGCATTGAAAATTTTTACCGCCAGGAAAATCAACTGTCACTGCTCTATAAAATATTTTCCGGTATAGCCATTCTTATTTCCTGCCTGGGCTTGTATGGACTGGTTTCCTTTATGGCGGTACAGCGCAGAAAAGAAGTAGGCGTGCGCAAGGTATTGGGTGCGTCTGTAGGGCATATCGTTTACCTGTTTTCAAGAGAATTTACCATTCTTATCCTGATCGCTTTTGCCATTGCGGCCCCACTGGCCTGGTACATGATGAGTCAATGGCTGAAAAATTTCAATTACCGGATCAATATCGGTATATGGATTTTTATACTGGCCGTGTTGGTTTCTGTAGTGATAGCATGGATTACTGTTGGATATAAATCGATGAAAGCAGCGCTGGTAAACCCGGTGAAGTCGCTGCGTTCGGAATAAATATTTACCACACGCATTCCATCAATGGCAGTTGCACAGGTAACTGCCATAATATTTTTTTATCAGACTTTAATATTCGAACCGTATGTTCAGCACTTATCTTAAAATAGCTTTCAGGAATCTTTGGAAGAATAAAGCATTTACTGTAATTAACCTGACTGGTCTTGCAGTAGGGCTTACGTGCTGTTTGTTGATGGTTTTGTATATCCAGCATGAATTAAGTTATGATAAGTTCCAGGCAAAAAGCGACCGCATAGCACGTGTTACCATGGATTATAATTTCAATGGTGGCGAGTTGCAAAAGACAGTTATGACCAGCACCAAAGTATTGCCCTCTTTCAAAAGAAATTTTCCCGAAGTGGAAGACGGGGTCAGAATGTCTGGCGGAAGGTCTATACTGGTCAAATATGAGGACAAACTGTTCAATGAAGCCCAATTCCTGTTTGCCGACTCTACTTTCTTTTCTGTTTTTTCTTCTTTCAAACTGCTGCAGGGAACAGCAGACCAGGTATTGAAAGCGCCGAATATGGTGGTGATCAGTACCTCTGCTGCGCAGAAATATTTCGGTAAGGATAATCCTGTGGGTAAAACGCTGCAATTGGGAAGCTTGCAGACCAATTATCTTGTAACCGGTGTATCCGAAGATTGTCCTTCCAATTCACAACTGAAGTTTGATTTCCTGGCTTCATTTTCCAGTTTGGGAGCGGCTCAGGAAAGAACCTATTTTAATGCCAACTACATCACTTACCTCTTGCTGAAGGACAAGTCTTCTTTTGCTTCTTTGCAAAAAAAGATCGGACCCTTTATGAAGAAAGAGATAACCGATCCGGGAACTTCTATTTATTATCACCTGGAGCCTTATACCAGTGTTCACCTGCATTCTCCTTACGACGGTTTTGAAGCCAATAGCAATATCAGTTATATCTATATCACCGGAGGCATAGCCTTGTTGATACTTATCATAGCCTGTTTTACCTATATCAACCTGAGCACAGCAAGATCAATGGAGCGGGCGAAAGAAGTTGGTATTCGTAAAGTGTCAGGTGCATTCCGGGGTCAGGTATTCTGGCAATTTATTGGTGAATCAGGGTTGATCACCCTTATTGCACTTGTATTCAGCTTTGTACTTGCTGCAATTTTATTACCCGCATTCAATAATCTTGCTGAAAGGGAACTGCCATTTAAGCAATTGTTTCAACCTGCTGTGCTGGCCTCAGGGCTTTTAATACTGGTAGCTATATCGTTCCTTGCGGGGAGCTATCCTGCGTTGATTTTATCAAAATTCCAGCCGGTAAAAGTGCTGAAAGGTTCATTTAAAAGCTCCGGCTCCGGCAATTTTCTCCGTAAATCACTTACTGTATTCCAGTTTGCTATTTCGGCTTTCCTGGTAATAGCTACGTTTGTGATGCAACGGCAGTTGAACTATATACAAACCAAAAAGCTGGGGTATGACAGGGAGCATGTGCTGGTGATGCCGATGGACCAGAAAATAAATGAGAAATCAGATCTGTTCAAATCGGAATTCAAAACCAATCCTGAAGTACTGGTAGTTTCCAAGTCATATAAAACACCTGTTAATATTGAAGGTGGCTATGCCATGAGCAATTCTCCTAACAATGAAAATGCCATGAGCGTTAAAGCCAATCCTATTGATGAAGATTATATCAAGGTCAATAACCTGCAGATCATTGCCGGATCTGATCTTACCAGGCAGGATATGCTGAATGTTTCTCACGAAGACGGTAAAAACCATTTTCAGTTTGTGTTAAATGAATCTGCAGCGAGAGCACTTGGCTGGACGCCACAGGAAGCTATTGGTAAAAAAATGTTCCTGGACCTTTCGCGTCCCGGAGAAGTAAAAGCCGTTATCAAAGATTTTCATTTTGCTTCATTACATAATGCGGTTGAGCCGCTCGTGCTGTTTCCCGACAACTGGGGAGCTGTGTTGATGGTGAAGACGACCGGGAAGAATCTTTCTCAAACCATCAGTTTCCTTGGTAATAAATGGAAAGAACTGGCTCCGCATCGTCCATTTGAATATCGCTTCATGGATGAGGAGTATAACAAAATGTATTCTTCTGAATTGAGAACTGGCAAAGTATTCAGTGTGTTTTCTGCCATTGCGATATTGCTTGCTTGCCTGGGATTATTTGGACTTTCTGCCTATGCAGTGCAGCAACGTACCAAAGAGATAGGTATCAGGAAAGTACTGGGTGCATCATCTGCGGGAATAACCGTTTTACTGGCTAACCAGTTTATCCGCCTCGTGGCGCTTGCATTTATAATAGCGGTACCAGTGGCCTGGATACTGGCAGAGAAATGGCTGCGGGATTTTGTTTATCGTACAGATGTGCCGGTGTACATCTTTATTATTACCGGACTCGCTATAACAGGCATTGCTTTATTTACGATAAGTTTTCAGGCTATCAGGGCAGCGATGTCCAACCCGGTCAAGAGCTTAAGAACTGAATAAATCTTGTTTATGATAAAGAGTTATCTGAAAATCGCTTTTCGCAATCTTACCAGGCGCAGGTTGTTTTCCGCTATTAATATCCTGGGTCTTGCAGTAGGTATCGCATTCTCCCTGTTGATAGGTGTGTACATTATTAAGGAAAAACAGGTAAATGCAGATATCAGGAATGTAGACAGGCAGTATGTGGTGAAGAGTGACTGGAAAGTAAAAGAAATGGGTATTGAGATCACTACGGTAGGGCCGCTTCCTAAAACCATGAAGGAGGAGTACCCGCACCTGGTGGCCAACTACTATCGCTTCAACCCGGTCACCAATGTTGTTTCTGCCGGCGATAAACATTTCAAAGAAGATATTGCCATTTGCGACACGACATTTGTTACCATGTACGGCTTTCCTTTATTATATGGACAGGCCGGCAAGGCATTTACCGATAATAATTCTGCTGTGATAACCGAAACCATGGCATTGAAATTATTCGACCGCAAAGATGTGATCAATGAAAGGATCAGCATCGCCACTACCATAAGTGGACAGCAGCAGGATTATATTGTAACAGCCGTATTGAAAGATCTTCCGAAGAACACTGTTACAGCGTTACTGGGCGACAAATATTCTGTATTTGTGCCTACTGAGGGAAACCGTTATTACCAGGGCGGAGATCCTTCCGTTTCATGGAATGGCGTGTATGAAGTAGGCTTGCTGGAGCTTCAGCCTGGCGTTTCACCTTCTGCATTGGAAGAACCTTTTAAACAGGTACTGGCTAAATACACAGCGGATAATATTAAAAACAACCTTCGTGTTAAGCTGGCGCCGGTAAGGGATTATTATCTGAAGGATAAGAATGGAGCAGTAGAGCGTGTGATATTCACTTTATCACTGGTAGCGCTGTTCATCATTTCAATGGCGATCATCAATTTTATTAATATCAATATTGGCACTTCCACTTACCGTCTTAAAGAAATTGGTCTGAGGAAAGTGTTTGGCGGTGAAAGAAAACAATTGGTATTGCAATATCTTACCGAAGCTATGATGCTGACTCTTTTTTCAGGATTGCTGGCCTTGGTGTTTTATGAGGTACTACGTCCATTTTTCGGCCAGATACTGCAAACCCAGCTTCAACCAATTTGGGCGTTTAATTTGGTGCATATAGGTTTTTTTGTGGGATTGCTTTTAGCTGTAGGGATACTGGCGGGGCTTTATCCTGCTTTTGTATTAAGTGC
>CBHEUU010000060.1:0-12837 GCA_965990355.1 uncultured Chitinophagaceae bacterium | reverse complement strand
CCTGGAAGGGTTCGATAGCGGAGGGGTGGTTGTGGGATTCTATTTTAAATACGACCCCGTAGCCGTCGCCGATATCCATCAGCCCGGCATTTTCTTCGCCGGCCTTTACCAGCATTTTCTTGCCTTCACGGGGCAGTGTTTTCAACCATTTAATAGAGTTTTTATAACTGCAATGCTCACTCCACATAGCAGAAAAGGCGCAAAGCTCATTAAAATTGGGCGTGCGGCCCAGCTTTTGTTTGATCAATTCAAATTCCTCTTCTGTAAGCCTGAGCTGCTGTGCTGTTTTTACGGTTATTTCCATGTTCAGCACTTTGTATCCTTCCTGCTGCATCAGTTCATCATAGTTGAGCACAGGTGCACACCATATGTCTGCCTTCTCCAGTATGTTCAACCAATGATCAGTGTTTTTATGCGCCAGGTGCTCTGCCAGTATGGATTTGATGATATCCCTTTTGTTGAACCAGTCCTGGCTGTCTGCAAATTGGAGCAATGGGTCGCATCCCAGCAGTTTTCCCAATAAAATTATATTGCCCATTGCCAATGCAATATACCCATCTTTTGTACGGTATATTCCATAAGGGGCGGCAATATATGCGTGTGCACTGTTCACTGCGCTGCGCACCGGCAATTCATTACCATCATTGTAATAACAGGTCAGTACTTCAAACTGGAAATCCAGTATGCTTTCCAGCATACTCACCTGCACCAATGCACCTTCGCCACTGATCCCTCTTTTATATAAGGTAGCCAGGATGCCTTGTGCGATATGCGTACCCGCCATAATATCAACCACTGCCACACCCATGGGAGTTGGACCTTCCTTATCATCATTGCTAAGCCAGCTCAGGCCCGAAATCCCCTGCAGCAGCAGGTCCTGGCCGGGCAGGTCTTTCCAGGGGCCTTCTCTTCCATAGCCGCTTACTTCTGCATATATAATGGTGGGGTTGATTTGTTTCACCGCTTCATAACTAAGTCCCAGTCTTTCCATCACACCGGGTCTGAAATTATGGATCAGCACATCGGCCTGGGCCAGCAATTGCTTCACTCTGCTAAGATCATCCGGGTTTTTCAGATCAGCTGCATAGCTTTGTTTGTTGCGGTTGATGGCATGAAAAATAGTTGATTCTCCTTCCAGCAATACATCTGATACGTACAGCTGACGGCAGATATCGCCTGTGCCGGGTTTTTCAATTTTGATCACCTGCGCTCCCAGGTCGGCGAGCCGTAATGCAGCTGAAGGGCCGGATAAAAACTGGCTGAAATCCACTACTACTATATCCTGCAATAAATTCATACTTGCTCAGTCGTTTATAATTTCGGTTTTCACAAGGTTGTTATGTTCGCCCAAAACCGGTGCGGGTTTAGAAGAAAACAAACGTTCTCCATTGATCCGTATCGGGCAACGGGTGGTAATGATCTTATTCGCGCCATTCGTGTTTATTATTTGTTCCATCTGCAACCGCTTATATCCTTCATGTGCGCGCATGCTTTTCCAGTCAAGCACTTCCATTGCCCAAAGACCTTCATCATGCAACCGGCTCAACCAGTATTTTGAAGGTTGCGTAGCGAGATGTTCCGCCAGCACAGCTTTGATCTCATCACGCGAAGAAAACACCAGTTCCCTCGCATACTTCTTCAGCGGCTCACAGCTGATAGCTTTCGCCAGCGCAGCAATATCCATCATAGCAAGCGCAATATGTCCATCAGCAGTGGCATACAAACCATATGGTGCGCCGAGCAAAGGATGCCCATTGTTCTGATGGCTTCGCGCTGGTTGCTGCTTATTGGTATAATATGTTGTCAATAATTCAAACTGAAAATCGAGCAGTGACTCCATTAAGCTCAACTCAATCAAAGCTCCTTTCCCGGTTTTTTGCCGGCGTATCAATCCTGCCAGCACTCCCTGCACCAGTTGCGATCCGCAAAGAATATCGGCAATGGCTATACCAAAGGGAACAGGCGCCTGCTTCCCGTTACCTGTCGTATGCGTAAGCCCGGTGATGGATTGTAATAAAAGGTCCTGGCCCGGTTTATTTTTCCAGGGTCCTTTTTTTCCATAACCGGATATTTCTGCATAGATCAGGCGGGGATTGATGCGTTGAAGAGATGTGTAATCCAGTTCTTTTTTCTCCATCACACCGGGACGATAATTATGGATCAGCACATCGGCCTTACTGATCAGTTTTTTTAATAAAGCCCGGTCCTCTTCATTATTAAGATCGGCTGTAATGCTTTCCTTATTCCGGTTGATGGTATGAAATAAAAGAGAACTATCATCCACCCAAAGATTTTTGATGGCCAGTTTTCTTCCCGCATCTCCCGTACCAGGGCGTTCGATCTTGATGACACGGGCTCCCAGGTCGGCCAGTCGTAAACCCGCAGAAGGACCGGAAAGGTATTGACTGAACTCCAGTACTATTAATCCATGTAAAGGTAAATCCATTATGCAGTGATTTTTGAATCAATTGTTGCCCTACTTTCCCGGTATATAGCATTCAATTGTTGTAAAACATTTTTAGCTGTTCCTTCTCCTAGCAGATAATGTTGCAGTGGTACGCCGCCATGGTCCTGGAAATGGAGATAACCATTATAACGCGGGCGGAGATAACCATTTTCCATCACCGGCAGGCATTGTTTAAAAAAATCATGAGTAAGACGGTTTGCTTCTGTGTCTATCCAGGCAGAGCGATGCCCGGGTTGGCCACCATGCTGCACATACAATGTCTGTTGCCATTCTCCGGATACGGCTTTGGCTGCAAAATCAAGGGCTGTATCGAGGTGTTTACCAAAAGCAGAAACGGCCAGGCCTGTGCCTCCAATGGTAGTACGCAATCTTGCATTGCCGAATCTTACTACATCTGTGTATTTCAACAAATGCTGCGCATATCCTTTTCTTGAATAATTGGAATATGCGTATGCAAAGGGGCAATACCAATAGTCATCTGTACTACTCATCAGTTCTGCAACGGCGATGGGATTACATTGAAAAAAACGTTTATCAACTCTTGCATACAACTCTTTCATGGAATCGAGCGCTGCCAGGCCCGTTTCTTCATCCACCACTTTATCCGGTTGCTGAAAGGGTTCAGCACCATGAGCAATACAAAATGTATAAAAATTCATCAGCAGGTCAATTGGTATGGCAGGAACTGCCACCCGGCCCAGTTTGGCCAGCGCAATCACCTCTTTCCATGTTTGCGGCACTGCCTGATGGAAATTAGTGAGCAGGTCACGGCGATAACTGGCAGCAGGCGTGGCTGCATCGATTGCCAATGCCCATTGGTTTCCATCATAACCATAACTGAAATATGACTCGCCTACCGAATGATCTGCCTGATCTTTCAGATAAGCGGGATCAAGATATTTGTTGAGTGGTAAAACGCAATTGGTAGCCGCGGCACATCCTACCCAGGGATGATCAATGATCAGCAGATCATAATCAAGACTGAGTTTTTCGATCGGAAGGTCGGCAAATTCCTGCAGAGACCTTTTCTTCCATTGTATTTCCACATCCGGATGCAATTCCATGTATCGTTGCGATACAGCCAGTAATGGCGTGATGCCTCTGCTATGACCCCAGGTGATTCCTTTTAATATGATACTTGCCATTATATTATTTTTCTTTCCGGCTAACAAGTAATAAATGTTCACAAACCATTACCAGTTCCTGGTGTTGATTAAATACTTCCACTTTCTCTGTAACCATTCCGTATGCTGGTTTCTTATGCTCGCTTTTTCCGCTGATGGTCACTGTAGCTTTTAATGTGTCACCAATAAAAACGGGTTTGATGAAACGTAAGCGTTCATATCCATAGGTCATTGCCACTTCATTGATCAGTTCTGCTGTAAGCCCTATGCCTATAGTAAATATTAAAGTACCGTGTGCGATCCTTTTTTTGAATGGTTGTGTTTTGCACCATTCTTCATCCATGTGGTGAGGAAAAAAATCGCCGGACTGGCCCGCATGCAGTACGATATCAGTTTCAGTCACCGTTCTGCCTTTGGTGGTCCGGGAGCTGTTCAATTCAAACTCTTCAAAATATTTTTTGATAAACATGGCCGTTAATAATGGATTAATATTCCAGGTTGGGTTGATCCGGCCAACTTTGAAGCGGGCAATTCACATGACAATTTTGCTGCATAAAGTCAATCGTTTCATTCATCCCTTCCGGGGAAAAAAGTGCCTAAAAAGCACTTGAAATCAAAGCATTAAATTAGACTGAAGGGGAAGGGGATTCAATGTCAGGTTTTACTGAATTGATGGAAGATTTTACTATTCGGGAGGTGGGATGCGAGATACTTTATTAGAACGCTATCAATTTTGTGATATATCACGCATCCCACATCCCATATCCCATATCTCGCCCTCGCATCCCGTATCCCGCCGTATCATTACTTTTGAAACATGGAAAGGATGAACAGGCAGCATTTCAACAAAACACTTCATATAGCAATATGGGTGCTGGTACTTGCCATCCCTACCATCGTGTTCTGGAATCAGCCACCCGGCAGGCTTTCACTGGCCTTTTTCTTTTTATCGACGCTTTATCATATTGCGTTTTTTTATTTCAATGCCTATTTTTTATACCCGCGCCTGCTTACTAAAAAGAGATGGCCGCTTTATATTCTTTCAATTATTGCCTTTTTGGTTCTTTCCTATCATGCAAAGGTTTTTCTCCTGGATATGAGTTCCGGTATCGAGTTGACACGGGGTGAAAAAAGGATCGTGATCTTTTCCATGATGCCTTTTGTATTTGCCAGTATTCTCTTCAGGCTTATCAGCGACAGGCTGCGGTTTGAACGGCTGGAAAAGGAAGCACGCACAGAACAATTGGCCACTGAACTGAAATTTCTCCGTTCACAGGTAAGCCCGCATTTCCTTTTTAATATGCTCACTAATATAGTATCACTGGCCAGGCAGAAATCAGATCTACTGGAACCTTCCCTGATCAGGCTTTCTGAATTATTGCGGTATATGCTTTATGATTCAGATGAAGAACGTATCAGTATCAACAGTGAAATTGAAACGCTCCAGGGTTATATAGCTTTGCAGCAATTGCGGTTTGGTGAGGATGTGGAAGTGAAACTGCAAATTCATAATTCTTCACCTGGCTGCTTTATAGAACCGATGCTGCTGATACCTTTTATTGAAAACGCCTTTAAACATGGTGTAGGCATGCTCAACAAGCCTTATATCAACATACAGCTCACAGTGCAGGAAAAGAAACTGGATTTCAACATTTCTAATAATTACAATCTTACCAATCACTCAAAAGATAAAGCCTCTGGCATAGGGTTGGTGAATGTACAGAACAGGCTTCAGCTTTTGTATCCCCGAAAGCATTTATTGGAAATAGAAGATAAAGACGGGATATTTTCTGCTCATTTAAAACTGGATCTGTCATGATGAAATGTTTAGCAGTAGACGATGAGAAACTGGTACTGGACCTGTTGGTTGACAATATTCAGAAGGTACCCTTTCTTCAACTGTCGGGCCGTTGTAAAAACGCAATGGAAGCCGCAGCCATTCTGCACAAAGAAAAAATTGATCTTATTTTCCTTGACATACAAATGCCGGGACTAAGCGGTTTGCAATTTGTAAAAACCCTGGCAAATCCTCCAATGATAATTTTTGTAACGGCATACAAGGAACATGCTGTAGAAGGTTTTGCACTGGACGCAGTAGACTACCTGCTTAAGCCGGTTTCATTTGAGCGTTTTCTGAAAGCCTGCAATAAAGCACAGGAATTGTTTAGCCTGAAACAAAGCCTGCCAAGAAAAGAAGAGCTGCCCGGTTATTTTTTTGTATTTGTGGAATACAACCAGGTAAAAGTTACGGTTGCAGATATCCTGTATATCGAAGCCATGAAAGATTATGCAAAAATATTCCTCTCATCTTCCCCAAAACCCATTATTACCAAAACCAGCCTCAAAGCCCTGGAAGAAAAACTGCATGCATACCATTTTGTGAGGATACATAAATCTTATGTTGTTCCTGCTGATAAAGTTACAGCCGTTAAACGCGATCTTATTTGCATAGGCGATACGGAACTTCCTCTCAGTGAAACCTACCGGCCTGCCGTGGAAGCTGCTCTTTCCTTATAGCGGTTTCGTCTACTCAATTCACCGCATTATCTACTCTACCCCGGAATGGCTTTTCTGTACCTGTAGTTTTACAGTAGAATTATCCAACTAAAAAACTACAGTTATGTTTATAGGAATCATTTTATCAAGGATACTATTTGTCGCCTGTATGGTGTTTATCCTGGGTTATGTTTTTGGGAATTTTTCCAAAAGCAAAACCCTGACAAGAATCACAAAAGTAGCAGCAGTGCTTGCTATAGCACTTTTTATTGTCGGTAATGTGTTCATGCTTCGCGGCAGGAACTGGAGGCTTGCAGGCAATAAGCAACATATTGAATGCTACGGAGATCAAAAGGATTCAACCCATACTTATTAAATGCTATCTTATGAAAGCCGCAACAGAAAGAAAAATAATCCGCTGGGTACATATTCTTTTAAGTATACCTCTTCTATGGTTTATCTATGGGCCTGTACAGCAAACGCAGAAAGCAGCTCCAGGCATGCGGTTTATTTTTATACCTATCATTACGCTTTCAGGCTTCTGGCTATGGAAGGGGCATTTTATAAAAAAGTGGTTTAAGAAAACATTCATGGGGAATACTAACAAGAAAAAGAATACAGGGAAAATTCAGGCTACAGGAATAGCCAGTTGACCTCGCCATCGCCAAAACGGGAAATACTTTTAAAAAAAGATTTTGGCGTATGGCCGGTCAGCTCTTTAAAGTCGCGGATCATGTGCGATTGATCAAAATAATTAGACAGCATCGAAAGCCGGGTCAGTTTTTGCGCCGCTGGCAACAAAGGATGGGAATGTACAGCTTTACGGAACCGGATGATCTTTCTGAATTCCGCCGGCGTTTTGCAAAGATAACGTTCGAAATGCAGGTGCATGGTTTGCCGGGATACTCCATAAGACTTGCACATTGCAGTAATACTGCGTTCAGGTATTTCTTCATTGCTCATTTCATTCAGCATGACAGGTAGAAAGGGATGAGTATACCCATTGTATTTGCTTAGCCAGTAAGTTTCCATTGCAGTAAGTTTGTCCTGCACAGCCGGCATAGCTTGTATTACCTGCATCGCCTGTAAAAAATCAGGATACGGGTTAAAAAAAGAAAAGTGTCCCTGGGCAAAGTCTTTTAACGGAGATGGCAGAAAAGCGTTTATCGCTAAAGGTTTGAACAAAGTGGTGATCTCGCTGATTGGCCCTTCATATTTAACACATACTGCCTTACTGAATTTACCGACCACCCGGCTTTCCAGGATGCCATTCGGTTCATGCCGGATTGAGATCAGGTTGTCACTGACCTCGCTTACCGTGTTTGCATACACACTGACAATATTATAGATCCCCGGAAATGTCAGATAAGTGCCCGGCACATCCCCTTCCTGCCGGTTAAGCGTGTAGAAATGCGCTATATATTGTTGCAGCAAAGGAGAAACGGGTTTGTAAATATTAACCTCCATATCAGCCGCTAATTTAACAGAAAACTATCAGGTGCCTGACATCTGTACAATTAATCATCTAAGCGATAACCGTACTTTGCATAAAGTATGATCATGAAACATCTGTTTGCACCGGTTCTTTCTGCGCTGATAATTATATTATTTTCCTTAACGCCTGCTGCCCAGGTTAAAGATCCTCTTGCAGCGGCTACAGCCGGGCATCTTGAGCAATTGGCAAAGACCGATCATTTCAGTGGGATCGTACTTATTGCAAAAGATGGCAAAACCGTTTTCAGTAAAGCCTTTGGCTATGCCAATCTTTCCGATAGCATTCCTAACCGGCTTAATACCCGCTTTAACCTCGCATCCATGGGCAAGATGTTTACAGGTATGGCCATTATGCAATTGGTGCAGGCAGGCAAGCTCTCACTGGATGCAAAGATCGGCTTGTATTTACCTGGATATACAAACAAAGCAGTAGCTGATTCCGTTACCATACATCAGTTGCTCACACATACTTCCGGTATGGGCAATTTCTGGGAAGAACATGAAAAACTGGCAAAAGAGAAATATAAAACGGTGGATGATTATCTTACCCTGTTCATCAATAAACCGCTTCTTTTTAAACCTGGCTCACGTTACCTGTACAGTAATTCGGGTTATACCCTTCTGGGGAAGATCATCGAACAGGTAAGCGGTCAAACATATTTTGATTATGTGAAGCAACACATTTTTCTGCCGTTGAAAATGTATGATACCGATGCTTATGAACTGGATGATGCACTTCCACGCATTGCCATTGGCTATACCATGTCGACAGAACATCCCGGTCAATGGAAAAACAATATGTATGTGAATGTGGTAAAAGGAGGCCCTGCCGGCGGCAGTTACTCCACTGCAGCAGACCTGCTGAGGTTTGCCAATGCTGTTTTATCAAACCAACTGCTTAATAAAGAAAGTACAGCTCTCTATATAAAGGGTAAGGTCAAACATGACAGGGGGAGTTATGCTTATGGTATAAATACTGACACATTGAACGACCATCTGGTCTTCGGCCATACCGGTGGTCATTTTGGTATCGCTAATGAATTGATGATATGTCCTGACCTTGGCTATACAGTAGTTATTCTTACCAATGGTGAAGTAGAGAATTACTGGGAAGTCAGCAATTTTATCAAAAGCCGTATGTGCGGCCCTTCACCAGCAACTGCAAATTATTTTTATACAAAAAAGATTATTGACGCAACAGCAAAAGGCGGCCTCGAAGCAGGACTTAAACTGGCTGACGTAAATAAAAGCCAATTAAAACTGAGGGAGAGTGTTATTGACCGCTGGGCCTGGCATAAGTTATTTGATAAAAAGAACGAAGAAGCCCTGGCATTGTTTCTGCTGAACACAAGCAGCTTTCCAGAATCTTCCGGAGCGCTTTATAGTCTTGCAGAAGGTTACCGGCTTACAGGTAATAAAAATAAAGCCGTTGAAGTATTTGAACGTTATCTCAAACTCGAACCCAATGACACTGATGTGTTGTCAAAAATAAAAATCTTAAAAAATTAAGTTCCTACCACCCTCGAAAGTCCATACTGTAAACCCCGCAATTCAGCCAACCCTTTAAGCCTTCCGATACAGGAATAACCCGGATACGTCGTTTTGTTCAGATCATCCAGCATCTGGTGGCCATGGTCGGGCCTTACCGGTAAAGACACATTTCTTCGCTTCATCAATATCAATAGCTCGCGGACGATTTCAAACATATCCGCATCACCACCTAAATGATCAGCTTCAAAAAAATTCCCCTGCTCATCTCTCTTTGTATTGCGCAAATGAAGAAAATGGATATGCTCACCCAGGCGTTTGATAATACCAGTAAGATCATTATCTGGTCTCGCTCCCAGCGAACCGGTACAATAGCACAATCCATTTGCAGGTGAAGGAACAGCATCTATAATCTCCTGTAAATCTTTTTCAGAACTGACTACACGGGGCAGGCCCAGCACAGGATATGGCGGATCATCGGGATGGATGGCCATTTTTAAGTTCAGCTTTTCGGCTACAGGTACTACTTCCTTTAAAAAGTAAAACAGATGTTCTTTTAATTGAGAAGTATCAATATCCTGGTAAGTTTTCAGCGCTGATAATACTTCTTCCGGGGTAAAACGTCCCATGCTTCCAGGCAAGCCCAATAAAGCATTTTGGAAAACCTTTGTTTTCTGTTCTTCTGTATGGCTGTCCATCCACTGCTTTGCATTTTCGATTTCGGATGCTGCATAGTCTTTTTCTGCGCCCGGTCTTTTCAGCATAAAAAGATCAAAAGCCACAAAGGCCAGCCGTTCGAAGTAAAGAGCTTTGCTTCCGGTGGGCATCGTATAACTTATGTCGGTACGCAACCAATCCAGCACCGGCATAAAATTGTAAGTGATCACTTTGATGCCACATCCGGCCAGGTTGTGCAGGCTTGCTTTATAATTCTCAATATGCGTTAAGTAATCACCTTTCTGTCTTTTTATATCATCACTTACCGGCAGGCTCTCAACCACCGTCCAGGTCATACCTTCTTCTTCGATCAGTGATTTCCTTTTCAGTATTTCATCTACTGTCCACACATCGCCAACCGGGATATGATGCAAAGCTGTTACCACGCCCGCACAACCTGCCTGCCGTATATCTCTTAAACTGACTGCGTCGTGTGGCCCAAACCACCGCATGGTTTCATGCATTAACATAAACGATACTTATATAAACCGGTTAATAATATTCTCCAGGTATTCCTGCTTTCCGCTTTTCAATGCAGGTTCACCATTTTAGCCGAATGATACGAAATCCTGCCATCTGATAAATCGCAAAAAAATATTGGATGCCCGGAATGGGCAACCAATATTTTTATCAGGACATTATTAAGATTACCGGTTTATTGGTATCCCGGATTTTGATAAGCCGCTTTTTCTTCAGCTGACATATCCATTCCATCCAGTTGGCCTTGCGGAATAGGACGCAGGTACAGATATGGTTGGATATTACGCGTCACTGTTTGAGGTGTATGATCGCTAAAATTGACCCCTCCAATCTGATAAGTTGATGAAAGGCTTGTCCATTTCTGTGTGCGCACCAGATCAAACCAACGATAACCTTCTCCATAATATTCACGTGAACGTTCCGCCAGGATATAGTCAATATCGATGGTTGCTGGCGTGGCAGCAGTCATAGCAGCACTGTTATCAGCAGACATCGCCACATTTCCATTATTATTCCAACGCCATTTTCCGGCGCGTGCACGGATGACATTAATCAGGTCCCTTGCACCTTTACCGGCCTGGGTAGCAGCACCTTTGACCGCGGCTTCGGCAGCGACAAAATAAAGTTCAGAGAATTTCGCAATGTTAAAAGGACGTGTGCTGGCAGCATTTGGCTGTCCTAATCCTGTACCATTATCCGTGCGGTATGGACCAAGCTTCCACAGGCCAGGATATGCTATTCTGTTTATGCCGTTTGGCGATATAACGAAGTCGGCCCTTCCGGGTAATACACCTGCCCCCACATTACTTTTATACGTTGAATTAGAGTAATCAATAGCCGTTGCAGGTTCTTCATTCAGGAACGTAAGTATTGCATCATTAGGATTAACCTGCATATAGTTGGCATTATACAGGGAACCGCTGATACCGGCTTTATCCCAGTTGCCACGGTAAACAGTCACAAAAGTTCCATCATAGCGGGAATCATTTGTCTTATCGGCAAAAGTGTTTTTAATTACGCCTATTGTCGGACACATGCGGACCCATGGACGGCCTAACGGTTGCGTAGCAGCCCGTTGAACAGAGCTTACACCTGTCCAGGAGGAGTTGGAAGAACTGCTCCTTATGTTCGGATAGTTCCAGGTCATCATCCATCCGGCAAAATTATCGGCAGCGCTTCCATTGGCATAAGTAAGGCTTGATGCATTATAAAATTCACTGGTCTCGGTATGATCTGCATAAAGGAGAATTTCCTTATTACGATCATTTGTTCCGAGACTAACATCATAGAAAGTTTGTTGCAATGTAAAAGGGCCGGGATTATCGATGCCGGCAACGGCTATATCATAAGCCTGCTGATAATACCACTGCGCATTATGTCCGTCAGGGTCGGTCCTGTTTGTTTGCGGATATGTAGGGATGTTGTTTGGGTTTTCCAGCCACCAGCCGTATGTCAGGTAGGCTTTTGCCAGTTGAAGACGCGCAACAGTTTTCGTTACACCGCCAGTAACGCGGGGATTATCCGGCAAATCGTTTATTGCCGTAAGCAGATCAGGGAATACCGCTTTGGTATAAACTTCCGGTACCGTATTACGGACTGAGGTCCTGGATGCTGTAGTATTGAACTTAAGCTCACCTGATCCCAGGTCAAGCGGCACTCCGCCAAAGGTTTGCACAAGTAAGAAATAATCAAATGCACGGAAGAATCGAGCTTCCGCGATCAGCGCATTTGATATTCCTACTTCAGCGGCATTTTCAATAATACCACTGGCAGTGTTTATATTGGAGAAAGCGGTTCCCCACAATACATCCGCGCGGCTGCTGGTTGCAGTGATATCACCCTGGCCGGAAATATCCATCACTTTAAAATTCTGATCAGCACTTTGTCCCCAGGTTACTTCATCAGTGCCGGTTTCGCAGGTATTATAATAATATGCCTGACCAAAGATATAGCGTAGGTGAGCATATTGAGAGGTCAATCCTCCAAGAACCCCTTTTTCTGTTTTGAAAAAACAGGGTTCATAAATACTTCGCGGTTGCTCTTCCAGGATTTTAGAACAACTGGCCGAGAAAAGCATCAGCATTGCCATTGCTGATCCTGTAAGAAAATTTATTTGTATTCGTTTCATGATCGTATGATTTAAAATGTCAGGTTAACACCAAGTACATAATTGCGGGTTGCCGGAGTGTTCGTGCCAATTGTCAATATGCGGCGCTGAAAACTTGATACAGCAGAATTTTCATCACCGTACGAATTGGTTTCAGGGTCCATTCCGGATTCTTTGTGATAAGGCGAGAATAATACGAATGGATTTTGCACGGTGAAATATGCACGCATTTTCAAATCCTTGTTTTTAATGAGACTACGGCTGAAGTCATATCCCAGTGAGATCGTGCGGACCTTCAGGAACGATGCATCAAAATAACCAAGTGTACTTCCATATTTTGGGTTGTCGCTGCTTGCAACGCCACCAGGTTTTGGGTACTCTGCATCAGTATTGTCTGGTGTCCAGTAGTCAACTTTAACATTTCCCCTCCGTCCGCTCATCAGGTTGAGATATCCGGCCGAACC
>CBHEUU010000059.1:0-12860 GCA_965990355.1 uncultured Chitinophagaceae bacterium | reverse complement strand
ATCAGTGCTACTAAACAGATCCAATGGGTAAACGGAAGTCATCTCAATTTTCATATCAATATTTTTCCTATTGATTGCCCTAACTCCGGAAAAAAATTATTGGCAGGCCAGGCCGTGAATATACCAGACACAAGCCATCTCGAAAAAGAACTGCGGCAGGCGAAAGAGCGGATCGTTTATCTCACCCGCGCCACTTCAGATGCCATTTGGGAATGGGATATGCAATCGGGACAGATATTCCGCAACGAAGCCCTGATGCAAATGATCGGTTATCAATGGGACAATTCAAAAGGTCTTTCCTGGTGGCTGCGCCGGATCCATCCTGAAGACCGTGATCGTGTTTCCGATAAAGTAAGAGAAGCTACTGATCATTATAAAAAATCATGGGAAGATGAATACCGGTTCAAATGTGCAGACGGCCTCTACAAACATGTGCAGGATAAAGGATTTGTAGTGTATGAAAACGGTTTGCCTGTAAAAATGATCGGTTCATTGCAGGATATCTCGCCGTTGATACAGCTGCGGAATGAACTGGCTGATGAAAGGCTGCAACGTCAGAAGGAAATCGCTGAAACCGTGATCCGCGTTCAGGAAAAAGAAAAAACACGTATCGGTCATGAACTGCATGATAACGTGAACCAGATCTTGCTCACTGCAAAATTATTTATCGACAAAATACAAGTCTGTAAAGAAAATCACCAGGAGATAAAAGAAAAAAGCAGCGATTACATCACCCTTGCCATTGAAGAGATCCGCAAACTCTCGAAAGAACTTGTAGCTCCGCAACTGAAAGAAGAAAGTCTTATCGGGAATGTGCAAACATTAGTAAAAGATATTCAACTGGCCGGCGCAATGAATATCCGTTTCACACATGAGCAGGATGGTGGTATCGAGAAATTATCATCCGGAAAAAAAATCACGCTATTCAGGATAGTGCAGGAGCAATTAAAAAACATACTCAAGCATAGCCAGGCATCACTCACACAAATTGCGTTAAGCAGCAAAGAAGGAAAAATAGAACTGCTTATTAAAGATAATGGCAACGGTTTTGACCCACGTCATACTTACCAGGGCATTGGATTTTCCAATATCCGTGAACGCACTGAATTTTATAACGGTGCCGTTCAGGTAGAAGCCGCTCCCGGCAAAGGATGCACATTGATGGTGTCTCTTCCGGCTTTTGATTAAAGATTGGATAATACCCGCAAAGGGGCACATGTTTCTAAGTGTATATTCTTACGAAGTAATCACTTGCACAACTTTTATCTGGTAAAACTTTTGCTGCAAGCTTGTTTTTCGTTTATTTTATTAATTCTACAGGTAACTGCAAGAATTAAAAGCGATTAAAACAAGGATGTATGCAATTACCACCGGATATTTTACTGCAACAACGGCTGCGTCGTTGGTCCAGGTATCTTATATATATTATCCTGACAATTGCCCTGCTTGTGTTGGTAGGGTGGCAGTTTAATATCAGGATACTGAAAAGTATCTCCAACCAAACGGTGGCTATGAACCCTATCTCGGCCGTTTGCTTCACACTCGCATCTCTTTCATTTCTCTGGCGTGCCTCTTCAAAAAAAACAAGACTGGTAACAATTGCTGGTTATTCGTTTGCGGTTTTTGTGTTGCTGATCGGTCTGCAAATTATTGCCAATCTTTTATTTAATATAAGCTTCCGGCCTGATGCTATTTTATTTGCCGGTAAACTGGATGAAAACACCAAGGGTGGCCAGCCGAATCAGATGGCACCCAATACTGCTGTTTGTTTTATACTCACTGGTATTTCATTATTATTCCTGCGGTATGAAAATAGAAAGGGCCGCATGGCGGTCCATTATATCGCGCTCTTTATTGCATTACTGGGTTTACTTTCCCTGCTCGGTTATCTTTACCAGGTGCAGGAGTTTTATGGCGTATTCAACCATGTTGCCATGGCGTTGAACACCGCTATCTGTTTCTTTCTTTTTTCAATCGCCCTTCTCTTTGCCAATCCGGATAGCGGGTTTATGAAAGAGTTCACTTCCACGCTGAATGGCAGCCTAGCTGCAAAGCTGCTTATACCCGTCGCTCTCATTGTGCCTGCTGCTTTAGGTTTGATGCGCTTGTGGGGTTATTGGGCCGGGATATACAGTTATGAGTTTGGCGTGGTATTATATGCATCCATTACCATTCTCATTTTTGTTGGTATTGCCTGGTATAATACTTATTCACTTAACCGTCGCGATCTGCTGGAAAGGGAAACAGAAAATATGCTGCGCAACAATGAGGCACATACCCGCGCAATACTCGACAATGCACCCGATGCTGTAGTAGTGATAGATGATAATGGTGTAATAGTAAGATGGAACCAGCAAGCGGAGCTGCTTTTTGGCTGGACAGCAGATGAAGCAATTGGCCAGCTTCTTAGCAACACGATCATACCGGAAGAATTCAGGGAAGCACACCGGAAAGGTGTAAAACGTTTTTCAACCACCGGTATAAGCTCCATTCTCGGCAAAACGATTGATCTGTGGGCTGTACGGAAAGATGGAAGTGCTGTGGATGTATCCCTCCGCATTGCCCCGCTTTCTTTTAACCAGGAACAATTATTCATTGGCTTCATCAGGGATATAACTGAAAGGAAGCAGATGGAAGACAAACTAAAATCCTTTAATGAAGAACTGGCTCTCCAGGTAGAAAGTAAAACAGCAGAACTGAGAGAATCAAAAGATGTAGCTGATAAGCTTGTTGATAGCCTTCCCGGTGTCTTTTATTTCTTTGATCATACCGGGAAATTCATCCGTTGGAATAAACAACTTGAAGTGGTGACTGGCTTTTCGGCAGAAGAGATTGCCAACATGCATCCTTCAGATTTTTTTGTTGAAGACGATAAAGCATATATCATTGAACGGATACAGGGTGTATTTGAAATGGGGATGAATGACGCAGAAGGACGATTCCTAACCAAAGATGGAAACATAATACCTTATTTTTTCAAGGCCGTTAAAATAAATTATGAAGGTGGGCCCTGCCTGCTTGGAACTGGGATTGATATCACAAACCTGAAAAAAGTGGAAGAGGACCTTCGCAATTCAGAGCAGAAGTTCAAATTGCTGTTTGAAAGCAACCCGCTCCCTATGTGGATGCTTAGCCTTCCTGATTATGATATCATTGAAGTGAATATAGCAGCATTAAAGCAGTACGGTTATGAAAGAGAGGAGTTTTTACATCTTGATATTTTTACGCTCAGACCTGAAGCCGATATTGAAAAACTAAAAGCAGTTACTAACCGCCAATTCAGAGGTATCTATTATGCCGGTATCTGGCGTCACAAAAAGAAAGACGGAACCATTATTTATGTGGATGTAGTAACCCATGATGTTTATTACGAAGGAAAGCCAACCCGCCTGGTGCTGGCCAATGAGGTAACAGAACAATACCTCGCCGAAGAAAGATTGAAAGAATCTTATGAAGCAACGCGAAAGCTCACGGAGCATTTACAAAACGTAAGAGAGGAAGAACGTCTTCATATTGCCAGGGAAATACACGATGAGCTTGGTCAGCTGCTCACGGTCTTAAAAATGGATGTATCCTGGCTGAACAGAAAAATCCAGCCGGTAAGTGAACCTGTAAAAGAAAAATTGACCGAACTGTTGTCATTGATAGATGTGACGGTAAAAAAAGTACGGCATATTGCTTCTGAATTAAGGCCAAGCCTGCTGGATGATCTTGGTCTGGTGGCCGCTATGGAATGGCATATTGAAGAATTTGAAAAGCGTTCGGGTATTGAACTCGAAACCGATCTGCCTTCTGCGGAATTATTATTACCCGAACCGGTTAAGATCGGCCTGTTTCGCATACTGCAGGAATCACTGACCAATGTAGCGCGGCATTCCGGTGCACAGAAAGCAACTATAGCGCTGTTGCAAAAGGAGAATAGCCTAATTTTAACCATCAAGGATGATGGCAAAGGTTTTGATTCAGAGAATACAAAGAAAAAAACCCTGGGTTTATTAGGGATGAAAGAAAGGACCCTGATGATAGGGGGAGAATATAAAATAACAGGCACTCCGGGTCATGGTACTACTGTGGAAGTGACTGTTCCAATGCCTGTTTTTGCTAATGAAAATCGTTGAACAATGTTGAACATTCTTATTGCAGATGATCATGCTGTTGTCCGGAAAGGCTTAAAGCAAATTTTACTGGAAGAATATCCATCTGCCCGGATAGGAGAGGCCGCAGATGCAGAAACATTGATTGCCCAGATAATAAACGAAACCTGGGATATCGTGATTTGTGACATGAACATGCCGGGGCGAAGCGGGTTGGATGCTTTAAGCCAGTTGAAACAGGTAGCCCCTAATATCCCAGTATTGATCATGAGCATGTATCCCGAAGATCAGTATGCCCTGCGTGTATTGAAAGCAGGTGCAGCAGGCTATCTCGGAAAAGACAGTATTCATGATGAGATCATACGGGCAGTGCAAACTGTATTACTGGGCAAAAAATTCATTACGCCCTCTGTGGCAGAAAAGCTGGCCAATGCTTATCGCGATGATACCGGCCAGCAACCTCACGAATTACTTTCAGACCGGGAATTTGATGTGTTCAAACTGCTGGCAGCCGGTAAGTCTGTCTCTGAAATTGCCACCCAGCTCTCCCTGAGCAGCACTACGGTAAGCACTTACCGCGCTCGGATCATCGAAAAAATGAACCTTCGCTCCAATGCTGCACTCACACGGTATGCTATTGAAAAGAAAATCATTTAGTTCGCCGGCCCGGGGCTTGTAGTATAAAATCTACACTATTTGAAAGCACTGTGCTACAAGCCGTTCGGCCGGAAACAGGTATTTTGCATTAGGCGTTTGGCAGGTGTATAAGGATCAACGCCTCCACGACTATGTTACGTATTATTATTGCAGACGACCATATTCATATACGCAAAGGGATCGTTCAACTGCTTGAAGACGAATTTGGTGCATTACATACTGAAGAAGCAGAGAACGGCGTTGAGCTATATGATAAAGTAATGACTGGTTTATGGGACCTGGTCATCTCCGATATGGTAATGCCTGGAGGTAATGGTCTGGAAGCGTTAAAGAAAATAAAAAAGGAAAAAAGGGAATTGCCGATCA
Organism: uncultured Chitinophagaceae bacterium; assembly: GCA_965990355.1. Taxonomy (GTDB): domain Bacteria; phylum Bacteroidota; class Bacteroidia; order Chitinophagales; family Chitinophagaceae; genus Terrimonas_A. Next base: position 7,743 of record CBHEUU010000059.1, on the reverse strand, counting down.
TCATTGTAAGTACTTATCCTGCAGAACAATACAAATCAAGGGTAATGGAAGCTGGTGCTGATGACTTTATAAGCAAGGATGCTTTTTCCACCCACCTTATTCCATCCATACGGCGTATATTGAAAAATTAACACTCCGTAGTCAACTAACCTTATCCCATTCTCGTTCCTTTTGAAAACAATAAAACAATGTAGTGGAAGAACTACAGGTTTTCCTTTTTAAGCCGTACACCACAATTATAGTTATATCTATTTTTTAAAGGCTCTGTTGTTCATTATTTTGTTGTATGATGTACTATAGAAAAACCAATAAGATGCTTTCCGTTCTTATTGTTGATGATAATGAAGAGTTTGTTGATCGTATGATCGATCTTCTCGTTGACGTGGAAAACATCAGCAGTATACAAACGGCCAGTGATTATAATGAAGCATTCCGTATGCTGGATAATAAAGCCCACGACGTAGTGCTGCTAGACATAAACCTTTCTGGAAAAAGTGGTATTCAGTTGCTACAGAAAATCCAGGAACTTGGGTGGAATTGTAATGTGATCATGATCTCCAATTCTTCCGGCAGCTTTTATAAAAGACAATGTAAAAAGCTTGGCGTTGCTCACTTCCTTGATAAGACAAATGAGTTTGAAAAAGTGCCGATGATCATTACATCCATTAGCCCTAACTAACTAATTCTGTTGTTTGCCGTTCTTGTTTGCGGTTTACAGTTCTTATCAAGCAATGTCCTAACAAAATTATTGCAGGTTTAAGTGTGTATGAGATTACTACTTAAGGATAAGCCCAACTGTAAACCGCAAACCATCAACGGCAAACTTCTTTTACCTGTCAAACCATTTCTTGAATGCCGGCGCTTTCTCCCGGCTGATATCCATCTCCATTTTTAACGGTGCTTTCAGCGTTATCGTCAGCTTCTGATTCTCATGTGGCTTCACGCTTTGTATGGCATCTGCATGAATGATGCTTTGCCGGTTGGCCCGGTAAAATATTCTTGGGTCAAGCAGTTCTTCCACTTCTTCCAATGTAGCATAATCCAGGATATATTTCTCCCCATTGAACGTGTAGATATAATTGAGATTATCGCGTATAAAACACGCGATATCTTTGGTATAAACTGGTATCCAGTTGTTGCGGATGCTGACAATGAATTTTTCTTTGTACAGCGAATTGGATGTTTGCGGGTGTTGCAGGGCCTGCATCAGCTCCCTGATATGCATCGGTGGTGTTGATTTATTTTCTAGCACCTTGCGGCATTTATCAATAGCAGATTTTAATTCATTGATATCAACCGGTTTCAACAGGTAGTCAATGCCATTTACTTTAAATGCCCGTATGGCATACTCATCATACGCTGTAGTGAAAATAACAGGGCAATTCAACTGGAAATGATCAAACAATTCAAAGCTTACGCCATCACTAAGCTGTATGTCCATAAACAGCAGGTCTGGCTCTGCATTTTGCATAAACCATTTCTTTGCTGTTTTTAAACTTGGCAGCACTTCCGTTACCTGCACATCTGCAGCCACAGACGCAATTTTATTCTGCAGCTCCCGTGCAATCAGGCTTTCATCTTCTACAATAACTGCTTTGATCATAACAAAGGGATTTTAACCATGAAAGAATCGTTATTTTCTATTATTTCCACATTCCTGTCTGACAGGTAATGATACAGTGATTGCAGGTTGATCAAGCCCTGCCGGTTACTCGTTTCCACAAAATTCTTTTTCTGCAGGTTGTTTTTTACTACGATATAGTCATTCTCTACATAAATATCAATCATCAATGGGCTTTCCTCATCAATGATATTATGCTTGATCGCATTCTCGATCATATTCTGCAAAGTAACCGGTGCAATTTTCCGGTGGTGATATTCTTCCTGTACCCAAAAATTTACCTGCAAACCCTTTTCAAATCTCGTTTGCTGAAGAAGTACATAGGTTTCTGCAAACTTAATTTCGCTTACCAGCGAAACGGTTTCGCTATCACGGCTTTTCAATATATACCGGTATGTTTTGCTCAGGCTTTCGAGAAACTCACCAGCCAGTTTGGGGTTCACTCTTATAAGGCTGCTTAACGAGGTAAGGGAATTGAACAGGAAATGCGGGTTCAATTGTTGCTTCAGGTTTTCATACATCACCTGTGCCTTTTCTTTTTCCAGCAATTGTGATTTGCTTTCCAGTCTCAGCAGTTTTTCCCTTTGCCTGATACGATACCGGTAAATAAAAAATATTAGTCCGATAAGAAATGCCACCGAACCAATACGAAAGATCGCTGTTTTATAAAAAACCGTATCAATCTTAATAAGAATGGTTTTTTCTTCTGTATTCCAGTTAGTGGGGTCAGAAGAAGATTTATAGCGGAAAGTATACTCGCCTCCCGGCACATTGGTATAATTAGCCTGGCGGTTTCTCGTGCGCACCCAATCCTTATCAAACCCTTCAAGCTTGTAAGCATACCATGTTTCACGCGGATTGGAGTAATTGAATGCTGTTAACTCAATCGTAAAAAAGTCCTGCGAAGCAGAAAGATGTATTTCTTTTTTATCCGTAGCATCCATTATCAGTGGCGCAGGATTATCAGGAATTGTAAAAGAAGAAATGATCGTGTTGCTGGAGATATTCTTTTCACTATACTTTAATGGGTCAAAGGAAACAAAACCATCATAAGTGGGATAAACAAACAATCCGTTCTTTAAAGTATACGATATCTGGTCATTGAATTGTATATCCGGTAAGCCATCTTCCACATTAAACCGTTTAAAGATCTTCCGGTCTTTATCCAGCATCAGAAGCCCTCTTGCAGTGGCCAGCCATAAGCGGTCTTCTTCATCCACATTAAGCCCGGATATTTGCAACGACTCCATGCTGCGCACATCTGAATAGGTTGTGAACTTTCCTGTTTCATGATCATAAGAAGCCAGGCCAAAATAACTGCTGAACCATATAATCCCCTTTTTATCTTCTGCAATAGAAGTGATAATGGTGCCAAGCTGGTTATCTGTTGTTCCCAGGGCTTTCCAGTATCTGGCCTCCTGCTGTTTGGTATCATAAAGAAGAAGACCACGCCCGTTCAACCCGATCCAAAGATTGCCACGCTTATCTTCCAGCAGGCACCGTGCGCCATAACCTGCATAAGCTTTTAATACGGGATGATGACGAAGGCTATAAAAAGTGTAGCTACCCGGTAATTTATAAAAGAGCCCGCCATTGCTCGCAAACCAGATAGTTTTATTCCTGTCCTGCAGGATACTCCAGTAGAAATAATTGGGTAAAGAATCTTCGTAATTAAAAAACCGCATCTTACCCGATGACTTTTCATACAGGTTCACACCGGCGGCTGTACCTATCCACATATTATCTTCATCATCACTCAAAAGCGACCGGATAGAATTATTCTGAAGCATTTTATTACCCGTCACTTCATTCCTGTTGTATAATACATTTTTTTTGGAATCGGCGGATTGCTTCACCAGTCCTGTTCCTGTACCCATCCATAAATTACCTTCCTTATCTTCTGCAATAGCGCGGCACCATACGTGCGGCCTGATATGTTTCACTGGTTCCGGGAAAAATATATTGAAGAGATTATAATCCGGTTGAAAATAAGCAGCTCCCGACCCCTCTGTACCCAGCCACATAAAACCCTGCTGGTCCATGAATATTTTGGAGATATGGTTATCCGGTATGCTTGTGGGTATACGGTGATCATTTACAAGACGGGTAAAGGAATTGTCAGCTGTATTTACATTTACCAATCCATTCCATATAGTGCCAAGCCAAAGCCGGTTGCTGGGATCAACATATATATCAATGATCCGGTCAAATACACCGCCATTACCATACCGGTGGGAGGTGATTTCCTGGAACGCCGTATTATTATTCATTCCTTTATACAACATAGCGCCCTGATCATACCGTGTAGCCCATACCACGCCATTGCTATCAACCACCACTTTGTTAATTCCCAGATCTTTTCCCGGCTTTAAACGCAGCATCCGGCTGGTCTTGTCCATGGTATTGTATACCAGTATGCCGGTATTAGTGGCGATATAAGCCTCATGATGATATACATATCCTTCATACATACGCACCCGCACCATCGGGTCATTATTTGCAGAGCTGCAAAGCGAAAATCTTTTCTTCAGGGTGTTGTAGAAAGCAATGCCTTTTTCGGTAAGCAGGCAAAGGCTATCACCAGATTGCCGGATCTCATTCACGCCAATGCCCCTGGTGGCAGCTATCAGTTCAAAATGTTTGGTAGGATAATCAAAGCGATAAAGGCCATTGCCATAACCAAACCACATATCACCATACACATCGCAAAAGATAGTGCGGACGAAATCTGTGGGAATGGAAAAGCTGTCTTTGTTATTGAAGAAAAAATTGGTAACGCGGTAACCATCATAGCGGTTAAGGCCGCTTAGTGAACCAAACCAGATATACCCGTATTTGTCCCGCGCGATCGGGCTCACCACACCATCGCCCAGCCCGTCTTTGGAGCTTATCCGGCGGAAATTGTAGGATGGCGTTTGTGCCATGCTGCTAAAGCAAATCAGAAAAAGCAACACTGGCAGGTATACTAGTCGCATAACCCTGAAAGTAAACCACCTGCCACTATCTTCAAAATTTAGCCAGCGAAGTGTAGTAATTGTCAATTGGAACGTATACGGTACGGAAGGATTTGCACCTGCCAGTGTTGCTGAAAAAAGGGTATGGGTACGGTTAGGGTACTGTTATGATAAGCGTCATTTGCCTTGTGGGTTGGGATACGAAGCATTGATCATCGTATCCGACAAAATGGTGTAGCAAGCTGTCCATGCCTGTTGCACTTCAGGCACCCAGTCTTTGCCCATGCCTTGCTCAAGTGTCCAGAGCAGGGCATTACCTACTGCTGTGTAATGTTCTGTCTTCACTCCGTAACGGACATGGCGGCGTGCCATTTCACTAATATCGTCCGTTAGTTTATCTATCTGGTTCAGCCGGCCCACTATCAGGTTCACCATCGCCAGCAATTTCTGGTATTGCTCTTCCATATCTTTAGGAAAGAGGCGGCGCAGGGACGGATGCTCCATGAATAACTTGCTGTAAAAAACATCTCCGATTAATTTGGGATCAATACGTCTGAAAGGTCCCCAGCTATTTTTTACCAACTGTATTTGTTCCAGTGTTAAACCCATACTTCATCTTTACACAAATCAAAAATCATACATCATTCCGAGCTCTTCAATATTGTTTATGTAAAGCGTAGCAAAAACTGATTAAAGTGTAATAAAAAGCCTGCATTCAAAAGGTGCAGGCTTATTTATGTTGGTTACCGTCCTGTTATGAAATGCTCAGGCTGCTTATCGGCACAGCAGCTTATGTCATCAATATTGTTGAGAAAGAACCCGGATAGCTGACCTCTGTTTGCTGCAAGCCAGGTAAGCCAGCAGGCAAAGGCCGAAGGTTCATAGTAAAGGTTTAAGGTTAATGGTCGTTATTGATTGACAACACAAAGATGAAGCAGCACAGGCCTTCTAAAAAATAGAAACCGGTGAGGTGTAGGAAATTGGTGATGAAGTGTAGATAGCCTGTAATAGATGACAAAATGGGTGATAAATGACGGTTTCCAGGCCAGAAAACCGTTTACTTGATTTTTGATACGCTTTACTCATCTTATTTTTTCATGCATACGCTACATCTGTAGCTTAGCAGCCTTTAATTATGAAACAGGGCATTTATCTTTTTCTTTTATTAAACCTTAATACCTATATCATGCAGGCACAAACATCTTCTACCCTTACCGGCGAGTATCAATTGCGCGGAGTAATGGAAATGGCTTCCGGTATTTTATTGAAGCCAGACAGCAGCTTTGAATTCTTCTTTTCTTATGGCGCTATGGACCGCAGCGGTAGCGGCAAATGGCAGTGGATTGAAAAAGACAGTCTACTTGTTTTGAATACTCCTAACCGTCACGCAGCAGATTATGCAATGCTGCAAAGCCGGAAAGGCACCGAGAACCTTACCGTTATCCGTATCAGTGATAAAAACGAATACCTTCTCCGTTATACACAAGTGCGCATACATACAAATACAGGGATAATAGAAGGGGAAACGGACGAAAAGGGATTTTTTACCATTCCCCAGCAACCTGTTAAACAGATTGAACTATTATTTGAGCTTTGTCCGGAACGTTCTTCTTCTTTTACCATAGCCGATAGCAGTCATACTTATTTTGAATTCGGCTTCGAACCCTGGATCGCTGATGTTTATTTTGATAATGTGGTGTTGAAACCTACACAAAATGGACTGGAAGGCGGCCATCCGCTGCTGCAAGGCCAGCAATACAAATATCAAAAGCGGAAATAGTTTTTATACACTCCGTATTCCGTACCCTCCGCCTTATTTACGAAACACTACGCTTAGGCGCTATTCCTTTTTTCCTGATGAATTACCGGCGCAATTTTGCGCCCTCATTAAACCTTATCAATGTTTTTTATCATGGAAATTCTTCTTTCTGCCCGCGTGAAAAAGTTTTTAAAAGAAACTTTCTTCCTGGGGCTTTTTATTGCAGTAATCGTTTTCTGCTGGGTACGGATCTTATTTTTTGAAGTTCCTTTTTCTCTTTGGGAAGACAGTCTCACTTTATGCAAAACTATTCTTACAGCCTGGGTCATTATGGCCGCCTTTAAAATAGTATGGTACCTGCTATTGCAACTGGCTGCTGCGCTCCGGCCTGCTTTGCTCCGCAAGCCCGCAACGGTAAGATGGGTGATTGTTCTTATTTTATCCGCCAGCCTTTATGCCTGCCAGGCGCAAACTGCTGCCAAAGGCTTTTCTATTGATGGCAGCACAGGTCTCAACACACGCTACACCGGCATGATGCCTGAAGAAACACGGATGGTCATGAATGGTGAAGTGTTGAACCATACAGATATTCCGCTTGGTGAAAAATTCACCATCATCAACGAAGGCATCAAAGGATTGACAGTAAAAGGAAAAAAAGTGGCCGTTGGCTGTTCACTGCTAATCACAGACACAACCGGCAAAACCATATTATCTGAACCGGACCTTTTTGCCAAAAACCCGGAATTCGACAAAGACAGTGTTCAATACCTCCAATGCAAGGTAAATACCGGCGCCCCGATGGAATGGGATGAGCTTTACATCGTAAAAGTGATCTTCTGGGACAAATACGGACAGGGTAAAATAGAAAATACTGTACGTATCCGGATGATAGATGAGCCTTAAATTACGATTGTAGCAGGATATGATCGGGAGAAGCAGGCGAAGCACGTTCTCCTGGTCAAATTCCTTTTCCCACAAAATTTATGGGGATTTCCCACCAAGTCACAAAGACCACAAAGGGTTTTCTGACACAGATTGTTCGTAAGAATAATTAATTCCGCATCAATAAATTCTTTGTGGTCTTTGTGACTTGGTGGGAAACCCCTACGCTGTGGGCTTTTTTTGTTGCAAAACTGTTAACGCCTTCTTTTCCTACCTGATCCTGCGTAATTTAGGGCCTCATTCATACGTATGAAACCGAGCATGGGAAATATTTCACACAGGAATGTTCACGCGAGGTTCCATCCGGCAATTGAAAAATAGATTAACGGATGAAAAAGATGCCCTTTTTACAGCAGGCTTCCCTTTTCCTGCTGGCTTTGATCAGTTTTGCCCAGCTGCCTGCTTACGCACAGAAAACACAGCAGCAGGTGGATGCTGCCATTAATGATTTTGCCACCCGGTTCAGC
>CBHEUU010000058.1:0-12976 GCA_965990355.1 uncultured Chitinophagaceae bacterium | reverse complement strand
AGGAAGAGATCAATACATATGATGTAGCGCATCATATTGGCCTTTCCTTGCAGGAGGAATATGAGTTGTTGGGCCTGATGGACGAACGCCAGCGGCAGGAATATCTGAAGCGGCATCTGGCGAAAACCATCCCGATGGTTTCAGGCATTGAACAACTGAAAGAGAAGATCAAGCTGAACGGACACTTTAAAAATTTGCATGGTCTTGATTGGGATGAAAAGTGATTTTGCTCATCGTTCAGCAGTCATCCGTATCTTGCACCTATGGTCACTCTTTGCTTTGACTTTGGCAACACACGAAAAAAAGCTGCCATTTTTACTGGCTCTGTTATCGAAAAGATCATTGTCCTGTCCGATGATTCACAGGCTACGATACAGGAATTGATTGATACGTATCGTCCGCAGAAGTCCATTCTTTCTTCTGTGATCAACCATGATCCTGCCATGGAAGAGCTGCTGGCAAAACATACCCGTTTTCATAAACTGAGCCATCTTACCAAACTGTCTTTTACGACCCTTGTGGGCAAACCCGAAACTATCGGGTCTGATCGCCTGGCTTTGCTCGCGGCATCGGTGCATTTTTACCCCAACAGCAATAACCTGGTGATTGCCCTGGGCACCTGTATCACCTATAATTTTATTGATAAATACCACCGGTTTGCCGGCGGGGCTATTTCGCCCGGTATGGAGATGCGGTTGAAGTCATTAAACCACTATACGGCCAAGCTCCCAGTTGTGCCGGCAGACAGCAATGTGCCGCTTATAGGGTACGATACGGCTACCAATATCCTCAGTGGGGTCACTTTGGGGATGGTCTATGAAATCGACGGATTCATAGACGAATACCGTAAAAAATTCGACAACTTTAACGTCGTCTTAACCGGGGGTGATATGGTACATTTGGGTTCGCACCTTAAAAACAAGATATTTGCAGACCCTGAATTAATATTTAAAGGTCTTTATGCCATTAGCGAACTTAATAACCCCTAAGAGAATCAATGTTTTAGGAGTGTTCCGTTTTTCATTAAGCGTTTTACTCACTACTGCTTTCCTGCCTGTTTTTTCGCAGGACAATTCACCGTACTCACGCTATGGCCTGGGTGATCTGGTACCTTCTACCAATATTAATTTGCGCGGTATGGGAGGAATTGCTGCGGGTATAAATGATGCCCCGGTGCCTCTCAGCATCAACTACAGCAACCCCGCTTCCTATTCTTTTTTCCAATCGTATAAAGAAGCCAAGTCGAATAAAATAGCTTCAGGTCGTGCTATACTGGATGTGGGTATCAACTTAGATAACCGCACTCTCGTAGAGCCCAATAACACGGAAAAATTCGGGACCAGCAACCTGCTGTTTTCTCACATACAGATAGGAGTTCCTTTGCGCCGCAACTGGGGTCTTAGCTTTGGCATCCGCCCGGTGGCAAGGATCAGTTATAAAATTGCCAATACGGAAAGATTGGTAGATCCCAATTCAGGGCAATCCATCGATACAGCCGGCACTGTTAACCAGGGTGATGGTGGCGCTTACCTCCCCAACCTGGGAATGGGTTACAAATTTTATGTAGGAAAAAACAATGTGATCGCTGTTGGTGCAAGCGTCGGCTATCTTTTTGGATCGAAAGATTACAGCACACGCCGGTTTTTCCTGAATGATACGGTATCGTATAATGCCGGAAATTATCAAACAAAGACTTCTTATGGCAACCTGCTCTTCAGTGGCGGTCTTCAATACATGACGCAGGTAAATAAAGATTTTCTCCTGACAATAGGAGCTTATGGCAACCTGGGCCGTAGCCTTAATGCCTCACAGGATATCATCCGCGAAACATACTTCTTCGACGAAACCCAGGGCAATGTGCGGATCGACAGTGTGTATGAACAAACTGATGTAAAAGGCAAGATCAAATATCCATCATCCTATACCGTAGGTTTTGTATTGCGCAGGCAGCTTTCTATGGATCAAAAGAAAAGCGATTGGCTGGTAGGTGTGGATTATGTGCGAAATAACTGGGATGAATACCGTTCTTACGGCCAGGCCGATCCAACGGTGAAGTCCAACTGGCAACTGCGTGTAGGCGGTCAGTTAAGGCCAGTGCCCAAAACAAATTATTTCAGCAATGTGGCTTACAGGGCAGGGTTTTTCTACGGGCCGGATTATATACAGGTGGAAAGCAAAAAGCTCAATACATTTGGTGCTTCCCTGGGATTTGGATTGCCGATCCTGAACTACAACCGGATGAGTCCGGGTCAGGCCACTGTGATCAATCTCGGGTTTGAATTTATCAAGCGTGGCAATAATGAAAATGCACTGAAGGAAAATCTGTTTCGCATATCATTGGGCCTTTCGCTGAGTGATTTCTGGTTTGTTAAAAAGAAATATGATTAACAGGACCATCATATCAATAAAGAAATTTTCTTACGCAGCAGCTTTAAGTATAAGCTGCTTTTTTGTTGGAGGCTGTGAAAACGACCAGAGAACAATAGAAGAGTGGACGAAGGATAATGTAATGCGTGAAGAAGCCCACGACATAGAAAGCTTTATGAGCCAGGAAGGGAAAATGAAAGCCCGTCTCACTGCTCCGCTTATGTACCGTGTAAGTTCAGACACGCAATACGTGGAATTCCCCCGCTCGCTTCATGTTGATTTTTATAATGACAGCCTTATAAAAGAAACCTGGCTGGATTGCAAATACGGAAAGTATTACGAAAACTACAATAAAGTATACCTGCGCGACAGCGTGGTAGTGATCACTCTCAAAGGGGATACATTAAAAAGCCCTGATCTCTGGTGGGACCAGAACAAAGGCATCTTCTACACGGATAAGTATGCGGAGTATCGCTCCAAAGACCAGCAGGTGCAGGGACATAAAGGTCTGCAGGCAACACAGGATATGAAAACGGTAACGTTTATAGAACCAACAGCGATATTGGATGTGAAGAGTAATGGGTTGCTTCCTCAGTCAGATACGACAACAGATAACTGATGACAGGAGTTCTCAGTCTGTCATCAGCAATCTGCCATCTAAATGAACGGAGTTTTTCAGTCGGATTATATTGGATTAAACGGGACTCGGGTTTTATAAGATGCGGCCTGTCGTTTAACCAGCATCTGTATCAAAAATAGTTTCCGTTTTTCGCTGCTACCAGAGCAGTTCTCACCATTTCTTTTTGTTCCGGAATTACGGCGCCTGCCGTGTATCTACGAGGTATTTCGCTATCCTAAAAAGGCTTTCCTTATCTTCAGTCAATAAAATTTTTGCTATGTCATTGAAGAACAGAACCGTCCTGATTACGGGTGCTACCCGCGGCATTGGTAAGGCTATGGCGTTGAGGCTGGCCGCTGATGGAGCCAATATTGTGATCGCAGCCAAATCAGTAGAAGAAAATGTCAAACTGGGCGGCACTATTTATACTGCGGCTGCTGAAGTGGAAGCAGCTGGTGGTAAGGCGTTGGCCGTGCAATGCGATATAAGGTTTGAAGACCAGGTACAAAATGTAATTGATAAAGCAGTAGCCACTTTTGGTGGTATTGATATACTGATCAATAATGCTTCTGCCATTTCGCTCACACCTACAGAGCAAACAGATCCGAAACGTTTTGATCTGATCTATTCGATCAATGTGCGGGGGACATTCTTTGTTACCAAAGCCTGTATCCCGCATTTAAAGAAATCAAATCATGCACACATTCTTACACTTTCACCACCAGTGAACATACAACCGAAATGGCTGGCCGGGCATATTGCTTATACAATGACAAAGTATAACATGAGTTTGATGGCTATGGGTTGGGCTGAAGAATTGAAATCGTATCCTATTGCCTCCAATGCACTCTGGCCAAAAACAACAATTGATACAGCTGCAGTAAGAAATTTATTAGGCGGTGAAGTACTTGCAAAAATGAGCCGTAAGCCCGAAGTGCTGGCAGATGCTGCGTATTATATCCTGAGCAAATCGCCCAAAGATTGCACAGGCAATTGTTTTATTGATGAAGATGTATTTGCTGCAGAAGGAATAACTGATCTGGAAAAATATGCAGTGGTACCGGGAGCAAAATTGTATAAGGATCTCTTCGTGGATTAAAATAAGAAAGAGGCTGTCAAATGCAAGCTAAAATCATCTTTCAAAGAATAGGTTTATTTCCTTTGAGAGAGTTTTTCTTTTGGCAGCCTCTTTGTCTATAATGACCTTAACCATTAAACCCGTATTGCAAGAACTTTTATAGTATACAAGCTACAAAAATTTCAAATATAGAACAACCGTAAAAACCGCAAGGTGAATAAATACTGCAAACTAAGGGTAAACATTTATTTTTCTTCGTCGCTGGTTTCTTGTTTATGTTCCGGCCGCATTTGCGGGAAGAATAACACATCCTGTATAGATGGTTGATTTGTCAGCAACATACAAAGACGATCAATACCAAAGCCAATGCCCGAGGTGGGGGGCATACCATATTCCAATGCGCGCAGAAAATCATTATCAATGAACATTGCTTCATTATCTCCTCTTTCCAGCAGCTTGAGTTGTTCTTCAAAACGTTCACGCTGGTCAATCGGATCATTAAGCTCTGTATAAGCATTGGCCAGCTCTTTTCCATTGACCATTAACTCAAACCTTTCTACCAGGCCTTGTTTATCACGATGCTTCTTAGTGAGCGGACTCATTTCAACAGGGTAATCAATAATGAAAGTGGGCTGCACATAATGCTCTTCACATTTTTCACCGAAGATCTCATCGATCAACTTGCCTTTGCCCATGGTATTATCAACCGGGATATGCAATTGACGGCAAACAGCCCGCAGTTGTTCTTCACTCATACGGCTTACATCAAAACCGGTATGTTCCTGTATAGCGTCGTAAATGCTGATCCGTTTGTACGGAGCTTTGAAAGAAATGGTTTTATTTCCAACAGGTATGTCTGTAGTGCCGCATACATCCAATGCTGCTTTCTCCAGCAGTTGTTCCGTGGTTTCCATCATCCATAAATAATCCTTGTACGCCACATAAAATTCAAGAACAGTGAATTCAGGATTATGTGTGCGGTCCATGCCTTCGTTGCGGAAGTTGCGGCTGAATTCATACACCCAGTCAAAACCTCCTACGATCAGTCTTTTCAGGTAAAGCTCATTAGCTACGCGCAGGTAAAAAGGAATATCCAACGCATTATGATGCGTAATGAATGGCCTTGCTGCAGCACCACCGGGAATGCTTTGCAATACAGGTGTATCTACTTCCAGTGCATCATGACTGTTCAGGAATTCGCGAATGGAATTGATAAGCTTAGTCCTCTTTACAAAAGTTTCTTTAACAGTGGGATTAATGATCAGGTCTGCATAACGTTGCCTGTAGCGGAATTCGGGGTCGGTTACTGCATCGAATGTTTGACCCTCTGCTTCTTTCACGATAGGAAGCGGGCGCAATGACTTGCTCAGCAGTGTCAGCTCTTTTACATGCACAGAGGTTTCCCCTGTTTTGGTAATAAAAGTATAACCCCTGATGCCTATGATATCACCGATATCAATCAGTTTTTTCCAAACGATATCATACAGGCTTTTATCCTCGCCCGGGCAAATATCATCCCGGCGGATATACAATTGAATTTTGCCCTGGCCATCCTGTATCACTGCGAAATTGGCTTTGCCCATATCGCGTACACTCATGATCCGTCCGGCCAGGCATACATCTGCAAACTGGTCCTTGATCTCTTCTTTATAGTGTTCCTTTATATAAGTGGAGTTGCTGTTTACCGGGTACAAGGGGGCTGGGTAGGGCTCGATTCCCATCATGATCAGTTCGGCCAGTTTTTCCCTGCGTAATTGCTCCTGTTCGGACAAGTGTTGAGTGCTCATGTTCAAAAATTGGGTGCAAAGGTACTGGTTCGGGCCTGAAGGGGCAAATGAGATGGCCGATGACCGATCGCCGAATGGCCGACTGTTATCATAAGTAGTGAACTCATCTATTGAAACCCGGCCATTCGGCGATCGGTCATCGGCCATCGTATTATTACGTCTCGTGCATCCAAATCCATTAAAGTATCGTCAAATCACCGGCTGGGTATTGGATATTAACGGTTTGCCGGTTAACTTGGGCCGCTGTCCATACTAAAAAACGGGAACAGACCGTTTGGATGGCAGAAACCAGTCCTATTATAAAACAATAATACTGATTTGATGAAAAACTATTTTTTTGCCTTTCTTTTCGGCGTTGCCGTATTACCCGCCACAGCTGAAGCCCAGATCAAACTACCCAAACTGTTTTCCAAAAATTCTTCCTCCGGCGTTACTGAAGATGAAGCCGGCCAGGGTATTAAAGAAGCCCTTACTCAAGGCGTAGCGAATGCTGTGCTGAACCTCAATAAAACCGATGGTTTTTTCGGAAGTGAGATATATAAAGTGCTCCTGCCGCCGGATGCGCAGAAAATAGAAAAAACATTGCGTTCAGCCGGTATGGGTGCGCAGGTGGATAAAGCCGTGCTGGCTATTAATCGTGGTGCTGAAGATGCAGTGGCATTTGCCAAACCCATTTTCGTGGATGCGATCAAGGAAATGACAGTGACTGATGCCCTCAAAATCCTGACAGGCCCTAAAAATGGTGCAACAGAATATTTCAAGCAAAAAACAACGGATAAACTGATTGCAGCATTCAGCCCTTCTGTAAAAACATCACTGGATAAAGTGGAAGCGACCAAGTATTATGGAGATATCGTAAACACGTATAATAAATTCCCCACTACGATCAAAAAGGTAGATCCCGATTTGACGTCTTATGTAGTAGGAAAAGCTGTAGATGCTTTATTTGACCAGGTGGCAAAGGAAGAAGCGAATATCCGGGCCAATCCGATGGGACAGGCATCAGCTTTGCTGCAGAAAGTATTTGGCAGCGTGAAAAAGTAATTTTTAATCCCTACCTGATATGAGGACCGCAACAGCGGTCCTTTTTTTATTAGTTTCCCGCCAGTAAAACCTGCCAGGCTTCCCTTATTTTTCCCTGTGCCAAAAGTTGTTTTGCATGCAAATGCAATTCCTTCTCCATCTCTTCCGGGTTCAGGCTGTAGTATTGAATGATCTGTTTCAGGTGGTCATCATCATAAGAAGCATCCACTACCGGCATTTCATGCACATTCCCCAATTGCCCCAGCTCATTGCCGGTTAAAACAGTACTATTCCTTACCGAGAGAGGAAGGTTATCCAATCCGATTCCCAGCTTTGTATTGGGTTTTTCTACCTGGAACAGGTTTGATTCATTCACCACGCAGTACCAATCACCACCCAGTCTTGCCACATGATGGATCTTTCGCTGGTCCATTTTTTTATTTTCATCCAGCAAGGAGTCATCAATGTGCATCCTGATCACTTCTGCGATCACAAGATTGCCGGCACCGCCTTCATTGCCCAGGGATTTTATTTCCAGCACCCGGCATTCCATTTTGATAAGGCTTTCTTTCACCATTGGTGGCTGAATAAGGGTGGCGGGCTCGGCGGTAAATCCTGCTTTTACAAACTCATTTACCCCTTTGGGGTATTCACAACTGGCCAGGGATACCTGCTGCACCATTTCCATTGTTACGATATTGATCACCACTTCCGGCACTTCCCGGAGATTTTCAAGCGTATGCTTGATGGTATTGTCACGCACCCGCCGGGAGGGGGAAAATACCACTACAGGCGGATTGGAAGAAAACAGGTTGAAAAAACTGAAGGGGCTTAGATTTACCTCGCCTTCTTTATTGATGGTGGAGGCAAAACAGATCGGCCGGGGGGCAATTGAATGCTGGAGATAGTATTGCTTTTCGACGGGGGTAAGCTCCGAAAGGTCAAAAATCATAATATTTTGATTGAATCAGCCGCAAATATCCGCAAACTGTGCTGTTCCCATCCAGAGTTTATTATTTACCACTCATAATTTTTTGGCAGGAGCTGTAACAAAAAGAAAAGCAACTTCGTTCTACGAAAGATTTCGTTCAAATTGAATAATTAAAACCAATAAAACCCTTTTAGTATGAGAAAGATGTTGTTAATGCTGGCTTTTGGCGCCTTGCTCCTGCCCGCAACCGGAAAAGCACAAGATGAAAAACGGACTGAAATTGTTGGCAGCGGCAATGTTATTACCCGTGATGTAGCTGTCAATTCTTTCAGCCAGCTGAATGTAAGTGGCGTATTCAATGTGATCCTCGCCCAGGGCAGTAAGGAAGCTGTAAAAATCGAAGCTGAAGATAACCTGCAGGAGTTGGTCCAGGTAAATGGTGAAGGATCTACCCTTACCGTTTCCATGAAGAAAGATGTGAACATCAAACACTCAAAGAAGATGAATGTGTATATAACATTCAAACAGTTGAAAGGGCTTGATCTTAAAACTGTAGGCAATGTTATCTCTACCGGCACATTGAATTTTGATGACCTGCAGTTTCATAATAAAAGCGTCGGCAATGTAAGCCTGAAATTATCTGCGCGTTCAGTGAACCTGGAAAATAAAAGCGTGGGTAATCTCGATCTGGAAGGAAAAGCAGATAATGCCGTGATTAAAAATAAATCAGTCGGCAATTTCAATGCCGCCGGTTTTGTAGTGCAGACAATGGACATTGACAACAATGGTATTGGCAATGCAGAAGTGAATGCAGAAAAAAACCTGAAACTGAAATCTTCCGGTTTGGGGAAAGTAAAAAATAAAGGCGCCGGATCAGTAACAAAGCTGAATAAAGTGGTGATTTGAGATAGGGTTACTTAATTGGAAAGTCGCGAAGATCAAGGTCATTTATTCCTGGTCTTCGCTACTTTGTTTTGTTAGTATGTTTTACTTACTGAAGTTTGATCGCAAAATCTGCTTGCCTGGGAGGTAATGTTTGATGCGAATCGGATACCATATATTCCACATTGCCATTAACAGTGGCAGGCTTTCCTGCTTTCACGATAACCGTCTGCACAAAAATCACAGAGTTCTGATAGTATCTCAATTCCGAATCAAACTGGGCGTCGAACTGCTTTATGAGTTTTCCCTGTTCTTTTACTTTGCCATTGGTGGTAAGCAATGGGTTTTTGCTAAACTTGAACCTGGTGGGAACGGGTCCTTCACCGGCTTCCTGCGCATATAACTTCCAGCCAGACTCTATTGTTGCGGTTATATGAACCTCATAAGTTTTCGAATTGATTTTTTTTGATGTAAAACTCCATTTAACAGGATTTGGAATTTGTGCCGATGCAATGGCGGGATAAACAGCGGCCATGGCAAAGGCAAGCAGGGCGGTGAGGAATGGTTTGCGTGGCATGATTAAGTGTATTTGAGTCTGTTTATGAAATTAAGTTTTTTTATTATAAAAGCTGAGACTCGTATTGCATTTCAGGGTTTAATCAAGACCGAAATAGCCAGGCCTTTTCCGCCTTGCATCCTTATTCGATTCTATTTCACTATCATTCTTTTTGAATCGACCACTCGTTCCCCAATCCATAAGCTGTAAATATATTCACCTGCTGATAGGGTTCCTTTGCTTAATGTGATCTGGCCATTGCTCTTGCCATTTACGTTCACTGCTTTGATAGTACTTCCTTTCATATCCGTAATCACGATACGTCCAGGACCTTCGTTTTCAGGGATCATGTAACGGATAATAGTGCTTCCATTAAAAGGGTTGGGCGCATTTTGTTCCAATCTTGCTCCTGAAAGGGTGATTGACGTATTGTTACCTTGCATGTTTTTAGTGATTAATTCTTCCAGCCTTCTTACTCTTTCTTCCAATGCAGCATTTTGTTCATTCAATTCCTGTACTGCTTTTACCAATGGCACTACGAATTCAGCATAACGTAAACCATAAAAATCTTTGCTGTTTTTAGGAGCATCCACACCACTGAAATTATATCCAAGTTCCTGAGCGGCTTTCTCTACTTCCTGTGCTACAAAACCAGTCTGCACTATTTGCGCTTTTTGTTCTCTGGAAGCCTTTTCTTCTGATGATATTTTTCTTTCAGGTTGTCCGGGTGTCTGTATGCCTTTTCCCGAAGAATTTTTCGACATTACCGGAAGCGGCGATTTCAATGCTGCATCCAGGCCATCCATATCCAGGGTATAAGTAACAGGGCGCAGTTTGGTAATAAATTCCAGGCCGGGTACATTCTCTTTCATATTCTTTTTAAAACGGCCATCAGACAGGTTGGTCCAATTTGTATAGCCGCCAATGGAGGTAACATAAGAATTACCAAGACGAACCTGGTTAGATGCTGTGGCATATGCTTCAAAACCAAGTGCAGTAGAATTGGAGGCATTGGTTGGCTCCAACGCAGCGTAATTTCCTACAAAGGTATTTCCCCAACCGGTCCAGGCACTGTAACCGGCATAGTAGCCCACCGCTACAATATTGCTACCAGATGTGGTGCCAATTAGACTGTTGCTGCCAATGGCCGTATTGTAAGCACCCAAATTTGAATAAAGACTAGAGGCCCCTACAGCTGTATTATCGATACCTGTAGTATTTGATTGAAGAGCTGAATAACCGAAAGCGCTGTTGCCGGAGCCTGTAGTGTTAGCCACCAAAGATTGATAACCAAGGGCGCTGTTACTCGCACCAGTAGTGTTAGAACCTAAGGAGGAGAGTCCGACAGCGGTAATATTTTCCGCTGTATTATTAAGCAAAGAATAATGACCAACAGCTGTGTTCCCGTTTCCATTTGTGTTGGAAGAACCTGCTTGAGATCCGATTCCAATATTATCCATACCATTTATATTACTCCCTAAGGAGAAATATCCGATAGCAAGATTGTTTTCACCATATAGATTGGATGAGAGGCTGTAGGCACCGATCGCTGTACTATAATTACCAGATAGTGTACTGATCAATGCGTTATATCCTATGGCTGTATTATACATGCCCCCTGCAACAGATGTTCCAGCATTGATACCTAAAAAAGTGTTATGGTCCACATCACCAGCCAGGAAGCGCTGGGCACGCATATAAATTGATTGATTGAGATAAAGAGACCTCCATCCAAGAGCGGATGACCCAAGGTCTTTGGTATCGTTGGTATCTGGTAGTAAATGCGAATTGATCGCTGTAGTGCCAGCAAGGTTAGATAAAGAGGTGTTGGCTTGTGCATTGCCATCCTGAGTGATGCATGTGTTGATTAATGCTGCATAGAACAGCAGCTTAAGTACATTCTTTTTCATAATTAATAAAGTTTTAAATGATAGAAAAAGATATAGCAAAAATGTTCAGCAGATATAAAGGAATGTTACCTATTTTAATAGATAAGAGTAAATAGGTTTTACGTTAGGTGGAAGCACTTATCAGTGTATTTGTATATAAAAACAAGAGCCGCGTCTTTTAAAGAACGCGGCTCGAAAACATCATTTATAACTATATATTTTATTTCTTTCTCTTCAGTATACTCCAATCCGTATCCTCCTTCTCAATCGTATTCTCCAATACACCCAACTGGTCAATCTCCATTTCCACCACATCACCTTCATTTAACCACTGCTCTGTATACGCAGGATCATTCAACTTACCCGTTCCATTCAATTCCAAAAAACATCCTGTACCTACTGTACCACTTCCAATTACATCACCATGATAAAGATCCACACCATAAGAAGCACGTTCAATGATCTCCGCAAATGTCCAGTCCATATCACCCAGGTTCCCTTCACTTACCTGTATCCCATTCACGCGACATTTCATAGTGAGGTTCCAGTTCTTACCAACATGGTTTTCCTTTGCAGCGATTTCGAGATCTTTTAATTCATCCAGTGTTACCAACCATGGACCAATAGTGGTGGCAAAATCTTTTCCTTTTGCTGGTCCCAGGTTCAACAGCATTTCTTCCATTTGCAGGCGGCGTGCACTCAGATCATTCATGATCATTAGTCCGCCGATATAGGCATCAGCATCTTCTGCCTTAATGTTGCGGCCATGTTTGCAGATAACAATAGCTGCTTCCAGTTCGAAATCCAGTTTTTCAAAGTGGTCAGGCATACAGGCAACAGGACCGGGGCCTTTAATGCTATGATGATTGGTAAAATAGAAAATGGGATACTGGTCAAATTCAGGGATCATTTCCACCTTGCGGTTTCTCCTGGCAGCAGCTACGTGCTGGCGGAAAGCATAACCATCGCGGCAGCTGGTAGGAAAGGGAACAGGTGCCAGCAATTGTAATTCAGAAAGAGCTGTTTTCCTGTTGCTGCTGCGTGTGCCTTCTTTCAGCATCAGTTCACCGGCAAGAGCCACCGGCAATGCATCTTCCCAATAATGGAGGAACATATTCATGGTGCCGGGCAGATCGGGATGGAGAGTTTCCATATCATATACAAAACCATCAATCAGAACGCCGAGCTGTTCGCGTTCCTCTTTAACATAAGAAACTAGTTTCATCAGTTGTAAATTTCAGGTGGAGCAAAGGTAAAGGGAATGGGCTTATGATAGGTAGAAACCGCCGCGGCTGTCTGATACGTCCAAAACTTGTTTATTTTAGTTCTGCAATACAAACAGGATGTACAGATATTTTATTTTTCTTGCCTTACTATTCTTTCATTTCATGAGCATTGCCCAACCTCCGTCCAGGACATTTCCTGCCTCGCTTTTATATGAAAAAGCATCACCGCAACTGCTGGAGATATTGGATAAACCGGATACGTTCCGTTATCAACTTATCTATACGCAGATTGACAGGGATAAGAACAATAAACCGCATTTCACACATTATAAACTGAGATGTAATAAAGATGAATATTTCAACCCGGCTTCCACGGTGAAAATGCCTCTTGCCTTCCTGGCACTGGAAAAACTTCACCAGACGAAAATAGCGGGTGTAAATAAATACACATCCATGCTTACAGATAGTGCTTTCAGCCGGCAGACCAGTGTAACGGAAGATACCAGCGCTGCCAATGGTTTACCTTCCATTGCTCATTATATCAAAAAGATATTTCTTGTCAGCGATAATGATGCGTACAACCGGATCTATGAATTTCTCGGCCAGCAATACATTAAT
>CBHEUU010000057.1:0-12988 GCA_965990355.1 uncultured Chitinophagaceae bacterium | reverse complement strand
TTTTCGGCCCGAATGGCCCGCCTGTTTGAATTTTGTAAGTTTTCCTTTGATTCCCGTAATTTTTGCTCCGTGGGGCTGAATTAGCTTTGTGTGGAATTATTAATTGACACAATGGAAAACAATACCTCTTATATAGGAATGTGGGTGACGCGCGATGGGTTTATCCGGCAGGAATTATTACCGAATGGCCGCTACGATGAAGCCCGGGGCGACCGGCAAAGTGCTTACACCGGAAGTTATGTGATCAAGGGAACTCACATCGAATACGTTGATGATACGGGCTTTACGGCCGATGGTAATTTCCGGAATGGTGTGCTGTACCATGGCGGGTTTATCTTTTACAAACAAGAGCAAGGATAATTGACTAAATTTAGCATAATGACAAAAGCGGAAACATTAGAGGATTTTTATAAGCAGAAATGTGAATGGCTGCCTGATAACCTTCAAAAGGATATCGGCCATTTTAATGTGTTCCGGACCGAAGACTTTAAAAAACACAGTTCTCCGCCCAAGTACGCACGGCGTGATTTTTATAAGGTGAGCCTGACGCGGGGCAATACGATCTTTCATTATGCAGACAAGAGTATTGAGATCTCCGGCTCTACCCTGATATTTTTCAATCCGCTTGTTCCTTACACCTTCGAGCATCTTTCAGAAGATTATACGGGCTACTTCTGCATCTTCAGGGAAGCATTTTTCGATATGGGGATACGACGAAATCTTACCGAACTGCCAATGTTTTCACCGGGCGGCAAACCTGCCTATGCGTTAAATAAAACGCAGGACAAAGCCATTAGTGCTATTTATGAAAAGATGCTGGAAGAGATCAACTCGGATTATACATTCAAGTTTGACTTGTTGAGGAATTATCTTACAGAGATCATTCACCAGGCATTGAAACTGCAACCTTCCGGCACATTGTATCAGCATCCGAATGCGAATACACGGATCACAGCAGTATTTACAGAATTACTCGAAAGGCAGTTCCCGATAGAATCTCCATCACAACAATTTACGTTAAGATCTGCCGGCGATTTTGCAAAGCAATTGGCAGTGCATGTAAACCATCTGAACCGGGCTATCAGGGAAACGACGGGTAAAACAACAACTGAGCATATTGCTGAGAGACTGATTGGAGAAGCAAAAGCTTTGTTGCGTCACACCAACTGGAATATTTCTGAGATTGCATATTGCCTGGGGTTTGAAGAGCCCGCGCATTTTAATAATTTCTTTAAGAAGCAAACCAGTATGGCGCCTTCAGCGTTCAGGACAATTTAAGTTTATTCTGATTCACCATTGAAACGTAAACTATAGTTCTCTTCTTCCAGGTCAAGCAGCCCATTGTATTTCCGGATGAGTGCTTCATCCACTTCCTGCTTTTTATTAAGTTGTTGAAGAATGGACCGTTGCTCGCTGATCACTTCAGCCACTACTTTCCGGAAATCGTCACCAATGGAAGAAGAAGCATTATCTACTCCTGAGAGTTTGTTTTCAAACAACCGCAGATGAATGGTATGTTTTGCTTTCATGTTTTGTAATATCTCATGGCTGTTCGACATCTCGGGATATTTATCATTCAACACTTTTAATACCGCCATAGATAATTTTTTCTGAATAATGGTTTCCTGGTCTTCCCTGGTCATTTTATTATCCGGATCATCCAGGTTCATCCATTTTACTACCAATGGCAATGTCAATCCCTGGAAGACGAGTGTAACAAGAATAACAATGAATGTAATGAACAGGATGAGGTTCCGTTGTGGAAATTCTGTACCGTTGGTCAGATAAATAGGAATGGATAAGGCTGCTGCTAATGATACCACACCACGCATGCCAGCCCAACCAAAAATGAGAGGCCCGCGCCAGCCGGGATTACTCTCGGCGGTAGTGATCACTTTACTGATATAGCGGGTGAAAACTGAAGCGCCGAGCGTTGAAAGAAGCCTTACTATAATAAGGACTGCTGTAATGATAAGGCCATAGCTGACAGCTTCAGATAAACTGGTATTGCCTAATTGCTTAACGATCACGGGAAGTTCCAATCCGATCAGCATGAATACGATCCCATTCAAAGCAAAGCCTATGGTAGACCAAACATTTTCTCCCCGCATACGGCTGCGGTGATCAAATATCAGGTGGCTGCGATGGGAGAGGAAAAGACCGCCACTTACTACAGCCAGTACACCGGAAAAATGCAAACGTTCAGCAACGATATACATTGCATAAGGAGCAACGAATGTAAGCAGGATATTGATATTGACAGTGGTGGGCAACCAGCGGTGAATGGCATAAAATATAAGGGCGATCGCGACACCAACGAGGATACCCATAGTAATCACTACGAAAAAATTGATAGCAGCATCCTTGAAAACAAATTCGCCGGAATCCACAGCCTGGATAGCAAACCGGAATACGATCAAGCTCGATGCATCGTTCAACAGGCTTTCGCCTTCAATGATGGATACAAGCCGTCTCGGAACTTTTATTCCTTTTAGAATGGATGTAGCAGATACTGCATCGGGAGGAGAAATGATACCACCGAGAAGAAAACCAAGGGCCAGCGTGAAGCCCGGTATAAGATTGCTGGATACTATAGCGATCACGCAGGAGGTAAGGATCACGATCAGGAAAGCGAAGCTGGAAATAACGCGTCGCCATCTCCAGAGTTCTTTCCAGGAAGTTTGCCAGGCAGCTTCATATAATAGAGGAGGCAGAAAAATCACAAAGATCATCTCGGGATCTATTTGAATTTCCGGTAGCCAGGGAGAAAAACTCAATGCCAATCCACCAAGCACCAGCACAATAGGATAAGAAATCTTTAACCGCTGGGCCAGCATTACCAGGAACAGGATGATCAGTAGCAGGAGAATATAAACACTGAAAGAATCGTGCATAAGGGCCATTCGTTTTGGTAACAAAATAAAAATACAGCAATTCTTCTTAATGCTTCGTTAGGGCCTTAAACTCTCTGTTAAGGATTTTCTGTTTGAATTATGTAAGCATTGGTTTGATGTATATAAGGAGAATAGCTGAATGAAGGAGTAGCTTTGTTTGAGTAAAAATAATGGAGTATGGAAAAGATCTGGTTTATCACAGGAGCTTCAAGTGGTTTAGGGCTTACCCTTACGAGGCGGCTGATACAGGAAGGGTATAAAGTGGCGGGCACTTCGGGCAACCTGGAGGAGTTGAAAAAAGCAGTGGGGGCTGTGTCAGCAAACTTTCTCCCGCTTGCAGTTGACCTGCTGGATGAGGATAGTGTAGCAAGAGCGTTGTATGATACTGTTCGTCGTTTTGGAGGTGTTGACGTGATTGTTAATAGTGCTAAGTACGGCCTTGCCGGAAGCATAGAAGAATTATCGGATGAAGAAACCCGCCGGAATTTTGATGTGAATGTGTTTGGCTCACTGAATGTGATTCGTGGTGCATTACCATTTTTGCGGGAGCAGGGAAGCGGTCATATTTTTAATGTATCATCTATTGGTGGTTTTACAGGAGCAAAAGAAGGGTTTGGTATTTATCGTGCGACAGAATTAGCAGTGTTGGGTTTTTCAGAATCGCTTGCAGCGGAAGTGCGGCCTTTTGGAATAGATGTGACAGTGGTGGTACCAGGTTATTTCCGGTCAAATTTTGTGGCTTCCGGCTCGATGGCGATCCCCAAAAGAAAGATTGCAGATTACAGGCCTATAAAAGAAATACAGGATTTACCGGCGAAGGGAAGTATCAGTACAGTTGAGTTGGAAAAAGCGGCAATGGCATTACTGTTGGTAGGCGAGCAGGAAGACCCACCACTGTTTTTATTCCTGGGCCAGCATATGAGTGATCTGGCTACAGTAAAAATGAGGCCGGTAGAAAAAGGAATGGAAGATGTGAAAGAATTGGTTTCTGCGGCGGGGTTGGCCGTTTAAGAAGGGATACGAAATTTCAGCGGAAAAAACATTCGGGGAAAAGAAAAATAAGTTCGCGAATGGTACACTTAAAGCAAAGTGGCCTGTTCGCGAACTTATTTTTTTTATGCTCAAACTTTTTTGTTGTGAAGCTGGCGAATCTTTACGCCATGAAGCGGAAATACAATACTGACATTTTTGTCTCCATTATTGCTGCGCTGCTTATTGCGCTGTTTGTGTATACGGCATTGAGTAAGGCGATGGAGTGGCACCGATTCCTGGTAAGCCTGAGGTCTTCGCCGTGGTTGAGGCCATTCAGTGGACAATTGGTATGGGCTATTCCTGTGGTTGAGTTGCTGCTGGCGGCAGGTTTGTTTATTCTTCGCTTTCGGGAAAGGGCTTTATTGTTTTCAGGTATCCTGCTTTTGGGCTTTACGGTTTATATCGGGGGTATGTTGTTATTCATAAAGGAGCTGCCTTGTGGTTGTGGAGGTGTGATAGAGGCGCTAAGCTGGTCGCAGCATTTTGTGTTGAATATAGTATTGGCCTTTCTGGCATTTTTTGCCTGGTATTTGGAAAGAAAGAATAAACGAACTGTTGCAATAGCATCCGGTTATGCCAGCGCAGGCTTACCCGGCAGGACTAGCCGAACACCTGTTTAAAAAGTAGGCAAATTTTTACCTCATCTTAAATTGAAATTTATGAGAAAGTATTTGTTGGGATTATTCGCCATTGTAATGGCGGTGTCTTTGAGTGCGTTTACAAGCGCAAAGTCTTCTAAAGCGGCTGGAAAGTCTGCCGATCTGTATTGGTTTCTTTATGATGCAATAGAAGAAGAAACAGGTGCTTATCTGGTCTTTGGCGAAAAAAACACGTTTAAGGTTACCGGCTGTAATCAAGCAACTCAAATTGATTGCCGTAGGGGGTACTCTGCAGCAGATCTGATAGATCCAAGTGATCCTGAACAAGGAGTAGTTAGTTTTAATGCTCACGATGATCAAATCAGAAAGCAGTAATTGCGTAAGGTAATCTTGAAGAATGATGGCCATCGTTAACAGATGGCCATCTCTTATTAATCAGTGATTACTAATACGGGCATTTTTGCTCTGGTTTTTCTAATAGCCATACCATTTTTCCGCAAAGTCTCCTTAAATCGCTCCATATCACCTGAAATCAAAACATTCTTGTGGATTTCAAAATTCATCGGGCCAGAATAAGACAATTGATTAACTAAAGGTAATGGCGAAAAATGTAAAAAATATTGCTTTAGAGTAAGCCAGAGCAAATCTGATGGCCAATGTTTAAAGCGATGTGTTGAATCTTTTTTAGGCCTGCCTGTGCTTGAGTAAGCTTCTCCGTTTGTAGAAATAAATAACCGGTTGTCCAGAGGCTCCAATACCCAGCAATCCTTTTCAAGTATCTGTACTTCTGCTTTAAGCCCGAAGTGCAGCGTCAGATCTCGCTGCATTACTTTATAAATATCATCGGCTCTTGACATCGGCACTTTGACATCGTACGTATATTGATGATTTATTTGCCAATTTTCGTCAGACTTCTCGCCTGTTGGTTCAAAAAATAAACTCGAATCTTTTACACGGACCTCTGTAGGCATTACTTTATAAGGTTCCCATGAACCCCGATTAAAGGCGGCCTGATACAGAGACAAAACGCGTAAGTTCGGAATGCAAAGTCTGTTGGGCGGACCGTTTTGACCAGGGATAGAGCTACGGAGTGAGGACATATGAAAATCGTGGTGAAATAGGTACGAATAAAAATTAATGCTGTCCATCCAACGCCCCTCGCCTTCAGCAATCAATGGCACATCTATATTCAAGTCCGGCACGGCACGATTCTGTTTAAAGGTCAACGGTATTTTCGACAGGAATTTTTTAATGTTAGCTTCCGTAGTATTATTTCTATTTCCAGCATACCGGAGAACACGTGAGGAGTCCAGCCAGAGATAACCTAAGTCATTTAATTTTTTCATTAATGCCTTTTCCCCGGTAACCATCGGAATGTTTTTAGGCACATAGATTTTCTTCATTCGCTGAAAATACCTAACCGTTGAGTCTTTCGATTCAGGGTTGATCATGATGATCTGCAACCGGTCTTTGAATTGTGCCTGCAGACTATCCAGGTGAGGAAATGCCTCTATACAAGGTGCGCATGAATGCGCCCACAAATCAATGATGAAAAATTTTCCAGGGAAATCTGAAAATTTCAGGGTTGGTTTATGGTGGTTCAATACTTCTTTGAATTGAAGATCCGGCCAGGTTTCACCTGTATAGATGCTTTGAGCTTTTGTATTTGCAAACAAACTCAAAGCAAACAATACTAAAACTGCTCGTTTAAAAACTAAGTACATATTTATAATTTTAAAAATGATCAGTAACCAGGATTCTGCTGCAGATATACATTTCGTTGTAATTCTTCCAGCGGCACAGGATATAATACATCTGATGATTGCCAGCTTACGCCTTTAACCGGCCCAAGCACAGCATCTGAGCGACCAGTCCGTTTAAGATCAAACCAGCGATGTCCCCATTCCGTAAACAACTCTACGAAACGCTCCTTTTCTATAGCACGTAATAGGCTTTCCCCGGTAAGCGAAGCCAGCGGAGCTAACCCCGCACGCTGATGTATCTTATTTAAATCCTGCAATGCAGGTTCAGGTTGTTCCAACATCGCTAAAGCTTCTGCACGGATGAGATACTGCTCAGCAAGACGGAATACAATATTGTTTTCTGTAATAGTTATACCACTTCTTTGTTTGTATTTATAAGGGTAATGATACGTCTCTCCATTTACCGTCACCGTTTTTAGCCAGGAACTGGCCCGGTTATCACCGGCCTCAAACGACTGCCATAAGTTGGCTGTTGTACTGAATGAAGGACGCGTGCTTGCATTGAGAGGAATGAATTGTACTGCCTGGGAGGTAGTTGTTCGAGTGCCTACAAGAGATAATTGCCAGATGGTTTCTTTGCTACCCATCAAAAAAACCGTTTCAAGGTTTGTCCCTAAAACAAAATCATTGTTATTAATAACCGATGAAGATGCTGTAACGGCATCTGCCCAGCGGCCCATGTATAAATAAACCCTTGCCAGCAGCGCCTGTGCTGCCCATTTGTTTGGTCTCACTCTTCCCGCTGTTATCGGTTGTGCAGGCAGGTCTTCCACGGCAGCTTGCAGATCGGCTACTAATTGTTGATATATATCAGCAACAAGTGTTCTGGGCAACACTGCATTTGCACGATAATCCGTTGACAAAGGCAAAGGCAGGTCGCCAAAAAGATTAACCAGGTAGAAATACAGGAATGCTCTTACAAAAGCAGCTTCTCCCCGTAACTGCTGTTGTACAGAAGGTGTAAGTCCATTAGGCTTTTTGAATCCCTCGAGCAAAGCATTGCATTGATATATGGACTCGAATCCCGTATTCCATAAATAGCCTAACACTTCAATGAGGTTTGATGGAATATCATTGGACCGGAGAGCATCATAATTGGCATCGGGAGCAGTATTATACAATTCATCGGCACTCAATGCAGGAAAAATAGATAATCCACTATTAGCAAGGTATAAATGAGGGCGCATGAACTGACTGTATAATCCTGCTACAGCAGAGTTAGCCGTAGCATCACTGGAGAATACATCATCATTCAAAATCAGGTTTTGAGGCGCCGGCACTTCAGTAAACTTCCGGCAGGAAGAACATAATAGCAAAAAACATAACAATATTGCAGCGCATAGTCTGTATAAGAATATAAACATGATAATAAATTTTAAAAAGTTAGATCAATACCGATCACCAGTGTCTTCAATGGAGGAAGTTGATAAAATCGTTGTGTTTCGGGGTCAGCACCACGGTAACCGGTGATCGTTAGTACATTTTGTGCGAGGGCATAGATACGTGCATTACTACACCCAATCTTTTTTTGCCAGCTTGCCGGCAGTTTGTAAGAGAGGGCTATATTTTTCATGCGGAGAAAAGAAGCATCACTAAATTTTGCATTGGAAGCAGTAGCTTCATTCGCTGCCAATGCTGTCGGTGTTCCAGCAATAGCCCCAAATCGTTGTATGGTAGTGATATCACCTGGCTGTTGCCAACGCTCCAATACGATCACTGGTTGGTTTAAATTGCGGCCAGGCATTCCTGAAGAGATAAGATCTGATAGATAGTTCAGCCCAATCTGACGACGGAATTCAAAAAATATTGTACAGGCAAATCCCTTAAACTGGAAATCATTTCCCAGGCCGCCATAAAAATCAGGGTCAAGTTTACCGGATACCTGGTAGTCGTCTATAGGACTAAGTATCCCGTCTTTGTTCACATCTTCAACTTTGTAAACTCCGGTAGCCGGATCAACACCCAGGTAATTATAGCGGTTGATCAGGTTCAGTGGCTCACCGACAACATATGTTGTTGCATAGCTTGAATACGCAAGCCCTGGAAAAGAAACCAGCTTATTGCGGGGAATGGTGATATTACCATAGGTCTGCCAGCTAAAACTTCCGGAGCTTATATTGGTGGAACGCATTTCGATCTCAATTCCTGTGTTTTGTACCAAAGCCTGCAAGTTTTCAGTAATGCTTGCAAATCCGGTCTGGCTAGGCAATGGATAGTCTACCAGTTGGTTGCTGCTGCGGTTACGGAAATAAGCTGCTGTTATGAACAACCGGTCTTTAAACAGTCCAAGCTCTATTGCAGCTTCCAGTTTCCGGTTGATCTCCCAGCGGTGATTTGGATTGAATAAACGGGTAGGTGTTAGCCCTGCAACACCCTGGTAAGGATTTGGAGTGCCCCTCCATGTTGGAAGGTATTGATAATCGGTTATCTGGTCGTTGCCGGTGCTGCCATAGCTGGCGCGGAATTTTCCGAAACTAAGGAAGGAAAGTTTATTCTTAAAAGTATTGGAGAATATCCATGCGGCACCTACAGAACCAAATTGCGCAAACCTATTGTCTGGTCCAAAGCGGGAAGAACCATCCCTCCGTCCGGTGAGACTTAGCAGATATTCATCCTGCCAGTTATATTGTATACGGCCAAATACGGCTGAATATCGATACTGAGTGTAGCCATTATTTGCAGAAAGTATAGTTGCCTGGTTAATCGACCTAAGTAAGGCATCACTGGTAAATCCTCCCGCCTGTTGCGAAGACTGTTCATTGCTGCTGGATTGAAAAGTAGCTCCGGCGAGAGCTGTAATTCTTCCCCACGTGTATTGTCCGCTATATTCCAATTGCGGTTCTACGATCCAGCTTCTTAAAAGACGGTTGGCAAAACTTACCGTCCCCATTGGGTTAAAGACCGGATTTTGTGCGCTTATCGGCGTTATGCTTTCCTCTTTGGCCATAGTGAGATTATAACCGGCATTGACTCTGAGTGACAACCCGGGCAAAACTTTATATCCCAATTGAAGATGGCTGATCAAGTTGTCGGTATTCGCATTATAATCAGCTTCAGTATAAGCAAGAGGATTAAGAAAATTCACCCCTCCTTCCTGCCAGTTGAGTTTTCCATCGGCATCGCGGAGCAGAGGTGCATTGGGTGGCAGGTTAATGCTGGATGTGAGATCCTGGGTTGCATAATTGCTTTTGATGAAAGCATAGTTCACAGACATATTAGCAGTGAACCGGCTATCTGCCGAACGATGCTGCAGGTTGAGGTTGGCAGATGCACGTTGAAGGAACATATCGCCTGGAAATACCGTGGTTTCCCGATGATATGCCATACCAAAAAGAAATTGAGTTAGACTATTACCGCCGGATAATGAAGCCTGCACATCATTGAAACGGGCCGTGCCGCCGATCAGCACCTCTTTAAAATCAGTGTAGCGTGTGGTATCCCATAGCAGCAGGTCAGGGGCAGTAGCATTAGTGGGTGTAGCTCCATCTTGTGCAAATGCTTCACGCCGCATAGCAAGATATTGCGGCGTAGTCAAAAAATCCATACTTCGCGTAATGCGGCTCCAGCCACTTTTCATAGAGAAATTCGTCTGCAATTTTCCGCCCTGGCCTTTCCGGGTAGTAATGAGAATCACACCGCTGGCCCCGCGGCTTCCATAGATGGCTGTAGCATCAGCATCTTTTAGTACTTCAATGCTCTCAATGTCCGCAGGATTGAGGCTTATAAGCGGGCTGATACCATTGGCAAGTTCATTTTCAGAGCCTGGATTACCTAAAGCGGATATTAATTGATTTAATATTCCATTGCCCGCAGCAAGCGGAACACCATCAATAATAAACAGCGGTTGAGAACCCTGCGCAATAGAATTCCTTCCACGCACCTGTACCTTCACCGAAGAACCCGGCAGACCATTGGTTTGTGTTACTTCAAGCCCGGCCACACGGCCCTGCAATGCAGTAAGTACATTACCTACCGGTTGTTGAGCGATAGTTGCCTGGTTGATTTTGCCAACGCTCCCGGTGTTCATCCGGCGGGTGGTTTTTCCATAGCCAATAACAACCGTTTCATCGAGGCTTCCGACCCTGTGCGCCACGCTAATCGCGATATGGCGTTGACCCTGCAGCGGGATTTCCTGCGGCTGTATCTCAGCACCGCTGACATAAAGGATATCCCCTGATGATTCGACCGGTAAGCTGAATTCACCGTTCTTATTGGAAGAAGTAGATTGGCCACTTTGTTTTGACCGTATGGTTACTCCCTGCGCCGGCTGGGCGTTTTCATCGGTTATCCTGCCTGTCAATACAATGGAAGGAGATTGTTTTTCAGATGAAGGCGATGCCCTTCTCAGCACAATGAAATGCTGGTCTTTTGAATAAGCTAAAGGTTGATTGATGAAACATTTTTGCAGAGCAGAATCCAATGACACTTTGTTGAGATGAGCAGTAACGGGTTTTGATTCATCCATCATTGCCCGGGTATACACAAAGCGGTTGGGCGTCTGCTTTTCCAATTCTTTCAATACTTTTTCGAGTGAAGCATTTTCAAAAGAAATGGACACTGTTTGGGCAAAAATCTGGATGTTAAACAGGACGGACAAAATGATCAGGACGCCGCGGCGAATAATAGGGCCGCGACCATACATTAGCAGTTGCATAGTCTGGAGCAGTTTGAGTTACACAATACGATTCAGTTAGACAACAAGGCAAAGGCTGGCCAGTAGGAAGCAGGTTGTTCCTGGTATAAATGGCCGTTTCTGACCTTGATTTGTTTCGTTCCTACTTAGTATTGGTAATGAAAATGCGCTGCCCTCCGGACCGGTAAGTAAACTCGTTTGTTTTGGAAAGCGGGCGTAAGACGTCTTCTATGGATTGGTCTCGTGAAACTGTGATATTAAACTTTTGATCAGGCAGGTTTTCGTATACAAACTCTACATCATACCAGCGAGCAAGTTGTCGAAGTACTTCATCAAAGGGGGTATTATTAAACCGGAATTCATTTTTTGTCCAGCCTATGATGGCGTCAGCTTCTATTGATTCTATTTTTAGCCCCTTGCTGGTTACCCGAGCCCGTTGATTGGGAACAAGCTTCACCATTTCTTTTTCTGAAAGGGACACATTTACTTTTCCTTCTGCCAATGTAGCTGCAGGGGAAGGCTCATCTTCATAGGCATTGACATTAAAAGCAGTACCAACTGCTTCAACTACCAGCGGGCCTTTATTTTTAATGGCTGCTTCTACACGGAATGGCTGAGCAGTATTGGAAGCTACTTCAAAATAAGCTTCCCCGGTTATAAATACCCGCCTCTCATTTTCGGGAAAACGTGTTGGATAACGGATAGAAGATGACGCATTCAGATACACTTTAGTCCCATCGGGCAAGCGTAACTGGTAAAAACCTTTACGTGGTACAGTCAGTGTATGAAATTCATTTTCTTCGTAATCTTTCTGATAAACCAGTTCTTTTCCCTCTTTGATCAACAGCCCTTCGTTGATAACTGAATCAGCCTGGGGTTCACCCAGAAAGGCCTCTTTTCCATTTCCCATGGTAAGTACGACCTGTTCTTTTACCTCTTGCCCGGTTTGATTGGTAATAGTATCAGTTTCTTTATGGGCAATAGGACTTTGTTTTTCAGCGAATGGTTTTGCTACCCATATTACGATTAGAAAAGCAATAATAGAAGCCGCTGCAGCATATACCCATAAACGTGTTACTTTCCCGCGCTTATTGAAATTCAACTCTTCCTTGCTTTGCTGCAGGTATTGTTCTGTATCTGTCCCGGTATAATAGCCTTTTAACTTCTCCTGTATCTTTTTCTGATCCGTCAGTTCGGCAAAAAGTTTTTTGTTATGTTCGCTTTCGTTGATCCAGGCATCCAATTCTTCTTTTTCTGGCTCAGTCAGCGATCCTTTAAGGAACCCAGCTACCAAATAGGCCGTCCGGTAAGCCTTCTTAATATTATCTGGTTCATTTCCTTTTTCCATACTGGTAAGGTAGCTAATTGCCTTATATTATAAATACGGGAAGGGTGTAAATAT
The DNA here is from genome assembly GCA_965990355.1 of uncultured Chitinophagaceae bacterium. Taxonomy (GTDB): domain Bacteria; phylum Bacteroidota; class Bacteroidia; order Chitinophagales; family Chitinophagaceae; genus Terrimonas_A. Next base: position 665 of record CBHEUU010000057.1, on the reverse strand, counting down.
TGACTAGCGGTGTGATTTTTATTTTTTGGGGACTTGCAATTTTTCTTTCAACAGGGCCACTGCCCGTTGCCGTTGGTTACGCACAGTATGGTAAGATGTTTTTAATTCCTCACTGATTTCCCGTTCAGTTTTTCCTTCCATAAAATAGAGCTGGAACACTTTTTTTATTTGCTGAGGCAGGTGTTCGGCTGCCGAGAATATCTCACGGAATACTTCCGCTTCTACCAGGAAGGTGATGAAATCAGCTTCTTCATCAGGCAAAGCTTCTTCATGTGATTCAACGGGACCAAGTGGAATATTCTTTTTCCGCAACAGGTCTATACAGGCATTGCGTACTGTTGTATAGAGGAAAGTTTTGACTGTTTCAGGGTGTTGTAAAGAAACCTTCTTTTCCCAAAGCTTGGCGAAACAGTCCATAACCAGGTCTTCAGGGTCGTACCCCTGTCTTAAAAACCGCCGTGCGAAATAACAAAGAGTAGGAAAATATTCGCGGAATAAACGATCATAAGCCGCCTCTTCTCCAGGTTCGGGATCCCGATATTCAACGTTTGCCCTCCGCCCATGGAAAGACCCGCGAGCGCCCGATGTTCGCGATCGGTCTGCACGCGATAGTGCTTCTCCACGTGCGTGACGATGTCCGTCAAAAAAACCTGAGCGAACTCATC
>CBHEUU010000056.1:0-13025 GCA_965990355.1 uncultured Chitinophagaceae bacterium | reverse complement strand
GATGCTTTCTTCTACCTGTTCCTTTTGCAAACGGGTATTTTCTGCGTCCACTTCCCCTACTGTTTTACCGGCAGAGATACTGTCGCCCTCTTCAACCGGAAAGAGAATAATTTTTCCGCCGATCTCAGATGATACTACCACATCATCCGTTTCAAAAGTGCCTGATGCATCAAAATCGTGTTCCTTGCTGCCGCATGCTGCCAATACAAATAGCAGTACCGCCGGGATATACATTCGCTTGTTCATGTGTTCATTTTTATTTTTTAAAATAGCCACATGGAATTCACCTATGGCTCATTTCATAATACAGTTTATTGTTTTCCTAAAATGGTTTGATAATTGATTTTTGCCTGCAGCCATTGCAGTTGATGGGTGATCATCAGTTGACGTGCCTGGTCTTCTGCATTCACTTCTTCGAGATAATCAGTGGCAGTGATCACTCCATTGTCCAACTGCGCTTTTGCCGCTTCTTTTACCGATTGGCGCAAAGCGATGATCTCCCTGTCTGTAGTCACCAGTTGTTCCAGTTTTTCTATATCCGATTGTTGCTGGCTCAGGCTTGCATTAGTGTTAAGCAGGAAAGTTTCTCTTTGCAGAGCCACTTGTTGCTGGCTGATCTTTACCAGTTCCTTTTCTTTCTTTTTGGTGTATAATCCGTCAAGTGACCAGTTGAGGCGGACGCCTGCCACATAATAAAGATCAAAACTGTTGTCAAGGAAATTAAGGCCTGGCCTCCCATAGCCTCCCTGTGCAAAGGCACTGAACTTGGGAAGGTTCTTTGCATTGATCACCTTGTTTTGCTGTGCAAACAATTTTGTCTGGTTATCATACAATCTTAATTCAGGACGTTGCACCTGTTTGTCCAGTTCACCGGAAGAAGGATCGGCTGGTTTTTCAAACACCATACTTTCCGGCAGGGAACGGTTCAGAAAAAGCGAGAGCGTGTTGATCATTCCTTTGCGGGAAGCTTTTAACTCGATACCTCTCTGATCGTTTTTCAGCAATTCAGCTTTTAATAAATTCAGGTTGGAACGGAAAGCCACACCATTGTCTACCTGTGCACTCACGGTTTTGATGCCATTGTTTAGATCAGCTTTTACAAGATCAACCTGGCGAAGCTGTTCATCGAGGTAAAGAACACCCAGGTAAAGTTGGTTGATCCTTTCTTTTAACTGGTATAGCTCCACTTCCGCTCTTTCATCTTCCACACCGGCATTCAGTTGCTGCCATTCTTTTTGCGCTTTGATTGTTCCCCCATCATAAATTGTCTGGCTAAGATCTGCCGTGATCTTATACTGGTCTTTGGAGATAGAAGGAATAGCAATGCCTGGTAAAGGAATATTCACTTTAGTTACATCCGACTGATAGCTTGCCTGTCCATTCACCTGCAGTTGCGGCAGGTAACCCTTTGACAGGTTTTCAATATTCAATTCTGCGGTTTGCTTAACCAGCCCTTTTTGCCGGATGGCCGGATAGTTTTGCCGGGCTTCTGTATAAGCCTGCTGCAGGTTCAGGCGGCCTGCATCCTGGGCAGCCATCCATTGGGGAACCAGCAGGAAAAATAACCATTTCGCATTCTTAACCATTTGGTTAACTTTTAGGTAAAAAAATTTATTTCTTCAATGCTTCAATGATAAAGCGGGGGAATTCGGCTTTACGTTGTATAACAAATTGCCGGAACTGGAATTCATCCACACCTATATGCATTTGAAACAAAGGTTTGGCGACAAATGGGAAAACCGTTCCTGAAATAATGGTCATAAACAATTGCAAAGGACTTACCGGTTTGATGTTTCCCAGCTTCACTTCCTGGTCTATCTGCATCAGGAATTTATCGGGGCGCGGAAGTTTCAATTCTCCGCTTATCCGCTTATAAAAACCTTCCGGGTCACGATGCACTTCATTCAATACAAACAAGGGCAGGTAAGGGTTTTCGCTCATCACATCAATATATGACTCAACAAAGTTCTCAATTTTTTCAAACAGTGGTTGATCGGAATTCAGGATAATCATGATCTTGGGAAACAGTTTCCCGGCAGCTTGTACAAATATCCTGTCAAACAGTAATTCTTTATTCCGGAAATAATAATGCAATAAGGCCTTATTGATCCCTGCTTCGTCAGCAATCTCCTGCATTCTTGCCCCGGCCATTCCTTTTTGGATGAATACCCGGCGGGCCGCTTCCAATATTTTCTCTTCAGATGTCTCGTCCTTCAACCGTTTTTCCATGATTTTAACCAAATGGTTAACAAAGGAAGGACATATTTTTTTCTTAAACAAGTTTTTTAAGAAAAAGACCTGATCGGCTTAATTAAGTTACTCCGCCCAGCTCATCACGTAACCCTGGTTTTCTATCTCCAAAGCCTGTTTGGTGATCTTGAGTGGATGAAAAGTGTCTACCATCACTGCCAGTTCCTTTGTTTCTTTTGCTCCAATGCTTTTTTCCACCGCACCGGGATGTGGTCCGTGTGGAATACCTGCAGGATGTAAGGTGATCATGCCGCGTGTAACATGTTTGCGGCTCATGAAATCACCGGCCACATAATACAATACTTCATCACTGTCAATATTGCTGTGGTTATATGGAGCAGGAATAGCCTGTGGATGATAATCATACAAACGGGGACAGAAAGAACAGACCACAAAGTTGTTGGCCTCAAAAGTCTGGTGTACTGGCGGTGGCTGGTGCACCCTCCCTGTGATCGGTTCAAAATCGTGAATGGAGAATGCAAAGGGATAACAGCATCCATCCCATCCTACCACATCAAAAGGATGTGTGCCATAATGAAGTCCGTACAGTATGCCTCTTTTCTTTGCCCTGATCAGGAAATCGCCTTTCTCATCAAAAGAAGAAAGGCCTTGCGGTGGCCGGATATCCCTTTCGCAATAAGGTGAATGCTCCAGCAACTGACCGTACTTACTCAGGTATTTTTTAGGATAACGGATCGGGCTGAATGATTCCACAATGAAGAGGCGGTTGTCGGGTCCATCAAATTCTATCTGGTAAATAGTGCCCCGTGGTATAACAAGATAGTCGCCGTAACCAAAAGAAAGATCACCGTACTGTGTATGCAGCACGCCTTTTCCTTCATGCACAAAGATCATTTCATCGGCATCCGTGTTTTTATAAAAATAATCTTTCATGCTTTCCTGTGGCGCAGCAAGCACGATATGGCAATCATTGTTTACCAGTACAGGCATACGGCTTTGCAAATAATCTTTGGCTGGCTGAATGTTGAACCCTTCAAAGCTGCGGTGCTTCAGCATTTTTTCTTCTGCTATCTGCGGCGTTATATCCAGCTCCGGCTCTGTGCGGATGATCTGCGTAGGCGGATGAATATGATATAATAAAGAAGAGTCATTGCTGAATCCTTCTGTAGAAAATAATTGCTCGGAATACAAACCTCCATCGGGTTTGCGGAACTGGGTATGGCGTTTATGTGGGAGATTTCCCATTCTATGATAATGCGGCATTGTTGAAATGTTTAGAAGTACTATGTTGATTATTGTCTGTTGACCGGTATCAGTCGCAATGCAGTCAGCTTAAGGCCGGGACAATTCAAGGGTGGAGAGCAGGAAAATATATTTCCAGCGGCGCTTATCAATCCAGTATGTAAAATTCCGTTTGAATAGCATACAATCGTAATAGTATAAAGTTAGGAAATATCTTCGCATCTTATCTTCGTTTTCCATGACACGCATTGGCCTGATCTCAGATACCCACGGATTTCTTGATGAAGCAGTATTCCTCCACTTTAAAGATTGTGATGAAATATGGCATGCCGGTGATTTTGGCGATGCGGCCTTAGCAGAAAAACTGAACGCTTTTAAACCACTGAAAGGCGTGTATGGCAATATCGATGGCCAGGATATCCGGGATAAATATCCCGAGCAACTGGTATTTATGTGTGAATCGGTGAAAGTGATGATGCGGCATATCGGCGGGGCGCCTCTCCGTTATAACCCGGAAACAAGAAAACAACTGACGGAACATCACCCCCTGTTATTCATCAGCGGGCACTCCCATATCCTTAAAGTGATGTATGATCAACAGCAGCAATGCCTGCATATCAATCCAGGTGCAGCCGGTAAACAGGGATGGCATAAAGTGCGTACCCTTGTCCGCTTCGTAATTGACGGAAAAGATATACAGAAGTGTGAGATAATCGAATTAGGTAAACGCTGAAGATTTACATACCCGGAAAAATCGGGCGGCCAATGCCTTCGCGGAATGGCCAGGGAACTGCCACCAGTATCATCAGCAATGCTACCACAAAAAGCCAGAAAGCCCTTTTGAATTTCAGTTCATCAGCAATAGGCTTTTTAGACATTCGGTAACCCAGCGTGATGAATATAATTGCCAGTATCATGAATGTTGGGTGCTCTACCCAAAAGAAGCGGTAAAATTTATTTTGCATTACACTCTCACCCTGTGGCAACTCCGTTTTAAGCAAACCAAACCGGCCCCACAACCATTGATAAAGCCCAAGTACCAAAGTGATATGCGCACTGATCAGGGTAAATAACCATACACGCCTGTCATTATCCGTAAATGCCCTCTTCTTCTGCCAGCCGGAATAAGCTTTGAATATGGAGAGCAGCAATAAAATAATAATAATCCAGCGGAGAAGATTATGCAAATGCAACAAGCCGGTATCCATGGTGTTAAGATTTTGGTGGTCAAAACTACGACTAATCCACCCAATCTGCAATAAACACATTCGTATCCCTGGTTCCTCCATTATTGCGGTTGCTGGCGAACACGATCTTTTTGCCATCAGGAGAGAACATAGGAAATGCATCAAACCCTTTGTCGCGGCTCACTTTGGAAAGATTGGTACCATCTTCATTGATCGTATAGAGATTGAAAGGAAAACCTCTTTTGTATTCGTGGTTCGATGCAAAAATAATCCGCTTGCTATCGGGCATATAGCTGGGTGCCCAGTTGGCCTGCCCATAAGAAGTGACCTGGCGGGCATTGCTGCCATCGGCATTGGCTACCCATACTTCCATATTGGTGGGCGCTACAAGATGTTCGGCCAGCAGTTCTTTATACTCTTTGATCTCCGCATCGGTTTTGGGACGCGATGCACGCCAGATGATTTTTTTGCCATCAGGGCTAAACCAGGCGCCACCATCATATCCCAGCGTGTTGGTGATCCTTTTTTCTTTACCTGACTGAAGGTCCATTATGTACAATTCTATATCACCATCCTTATCACTGGTGTAGATCATTTTCTTTCCATCAGGGCTGAGCGTTGCTTCCGCATCATATCCACCGGAATTGGTGAGCTGCTTTACGATCTTTCCATTCAGATCGGCCATGAAAATATCGTAGCTGGAATATAAAGGCCAGATATACTTATTGCCATATTTGGCACGGTCGGGCGTAGGCGGGCAGGTATCTGCTCCCAAATGAGTGGACGCATAAATAATATGCTTTCCATCGCGGGTAAAAAAAGCACAGGTGGTTCTACCTTTACCTGAACTCACTATTTTATATTCAAATTTTTCGCCGGGATTTTGAGGAACCTTGCCTACAAATATCTGGTCGCAAGAAATGCCATCCTTTTTGCTGGTGCGTTGAAAAACCAGCCACTTGCTATCATAACTCCAGTAAGCTTCTGCATTATCCCCTCCAAAAGTGAGCTGCTGGATATTTTTGAAATGGGTCTCTTCAGCATAGTGAAGTGTATCTGCGGCCCGCGGCGGTTGAGCCAGGGCAGAATGCGGATTCAAAAAACCAAACAACAATGCAAGAAGAGAAAAAAGGCCAAAAGCAAGTTTTTTCATGTTTATTCGTTTATTACGCGGTGTCAAAGGTATTTTTGACCGGCATTTGATTTGTCAGGCAATTGTCATAGATAGCGTATTTTGATGTATGAAAAGGGCTGGCGCCCTAAATTTTGTATTGCTAATGAAATGGTATCCGATCCTCCTTCTAGTTTTATTTGCGGCAGGTTGCGCAGGCACCGGTGAAGAGAACTCCCCTTTTGCAGAAATACTGGCCAAACCTCCTTACTCCTCCATTACAGACAGCATCCGCAAAGAGCCTGAAAGGGATGACCTGTATTTCCGGAGAGCGGTATTGCTGAACCGGAATAATCTTCCCGAACCAGCCCTGGCCGATTTCCGGAAAGCCTGGTCACTGAATAAAGAAGAACCTTATGCCATCGGCATTGGCAATGCTCTGCTGGAAAAACGGCCGGACTCTGCCAGCGTTTTCCTGGAAAAAGCCGTACAGGAATTACCGCAAAGTATTTTCCTGCATCTCCTGCTTGCCCGTTCTTATGATGCACAGCAGTTGACCGATAAAGCCATTGCAGTTTGTGATGAAGTATTGCGCAAGGATTCAAACCAGGTGAATACACTGGTATTAAAATCGGAATTGCTGGAAAAGAAAAATGATATACCTGGCATGACCGCTGCTTTGAAAAAAGCTTATCAACTGGTGCCGGGAAACGTGCAGCTTGGCAATAAGCTGATGTATCAATATGCAGAAACAAAAAATCCTGCAGCACTGGCCCTTGCTGATTCCATGATCAAACGCGACAGCCAGCGCCTGCATGCTGATCCTTTTTATGTGAAAGGACTTTATTATTCCAATATCAATGATAAGGCGAATGCCATCCGGCTGTTTGATCAGACCATTCAGCGTGACCACCGTTACCTGAATGCTTATATTGAAAAAGGCAAGATCCTGCTCGATCAAAAAAAGACGGCTGATGCATTAAAGACCTTTCAACTGGCCAATACGGTTAATCCTGCTTTTGCTGATGCCTGGTACTGGATTGGTCAATGCCAGGAAACGATGGGGCAAAAGGAAGAAGCCAAACTCAGCTATGAAAAAGCATATTCTTTAGATAAAACATTTACTGAAGCAAAGGAAGCGGCGGAAAAGATCAAATGATTAGTTCTCTTACGGCCATTCCTGTATATTGCAATACAAACTTATCCCTTAAATTAACACCATGGCTATTGTTGCACCTTCCCTGCTTGCTGCCAATTTCCTGAAACTGGAAGAGGAATGTAAAATGCTCAATGAAAGCGAAGCGGATTGGTTTCACCTGGATGTGATGGACGGCCGTTTTGTTCCCAATATCAGTTTCGGTCCTATGATCATTGAGTTTGTCAGGAAAACCACAAAAAAAATCTGCGATGTGCACCTGATGATACTGGACCCGGGGAATTATGCAGAACAATTTAAAAAGGCCGGTGCCGATAATCTTTCCGTGCATATTGAGGCCTGTCCACATCTTCACCGGAACCTTCAACAGATAAGATCACTGGGCATGAAAGCCGGTGTGGCCATCAATCCGCATACACCTGTATCTGATCTTGCCGATGTACTGCACGACACCGACGTGGTGTGCATGATGAGTGTGAACCCCGGTTTTGGCGGTCAGCATTTCATTCCCCATACCCTGGAGAAAATAAAACAACTGCGCAAAATGATTGACGAAAAAGGATTACCCACCCTGATTGAAATAGATGGCGGAGTAACAGAAGAAAATGCGGGTTCCATTATGGCTGCAGGTGCGCATGTATTAGTGGCGGGAAGCACGGTATTCAAATCAAAAGATCCGAAAGCAACGATCGCTGCATTAAAAGCAGCGAAATAGAACAGAAGACCAGAACTATCTGAAAATAAAAAAATGAAGGTCCGCCTTTTTTGTACTCTTTCTTTGAGAACATTTAAAAGCAAACAGCTATGGCTGACTGCAGGCTTTTTCTTATTATCCTTCATAAGCTTTTCCCAGAAAAAATTTGCTTTTGTTTCGGGTAAGATCATTGATGAACAGGAGAAGCCTCTATCTCACGTTTCTGTTACCCAACTGGGCAACCAATCTGGTATTACAACTAACGACACTGGTTATTTCAGGATAAAAGTTCCCGCTGAAAGAGCATTCGCACTGGTGTTCAGCTATACCGGCTACCGCGCTGAGCAAAAGAATTTTTTATTGAATGAAAATGAAGAAGAGTATGTCACCATACGGCTGGAGAAAGTCACCAGCGTATTGCAGGAAGTGATCGTAAGTGATCAGCGCGACAGAAGAGAAGCGGGTTTGATACGGCCCAATCCTAAAACCATTATTAATCTTCCATCCGTTACTACCGGAGTGGAAAGCCTTCTGAAAGTATTTGTCGGTTCCAATAACGAACTTACTTCACAGTATTCCGTACGTGGCGGCAGCTATGATGAGAACCTTATTTACGTTAATGACTTTGAAGTATTCCGTCCTTATCTCGTACGCAATGGACAACAGGAAGGATTAAGCTTTATCAATCCCGAGCTGGTACGAAATATCAGTTTTTATACCGGCGGATTCCAGGCAAAGTATGGTGATAAGATGAGCAGTGTACTGGACATACAATATAAAAAACCAAAACGCTTTGGCGGCTCTGCTTATGCAGGCATACTTGAACAAGGTCTTCACCTGGAAGGCACCAGCAAGAATGATAAGCTCAGTTATTTGATTGGCGCAAGAAACCGCAGCAACCGCAACCTGCTCAGCCGGCAGGAAACAGAAGGCAATTATGTGCCTTCCTCTTCGGATCTGCAGGCATTGATACAATACCAGTTGACCCCACGCTGGCAGGCTGAATTATTCGGCACAATTTCACAAACCAAGTTTTCACTTACACCCGCATTCTCTCAACTGACCAGTTCTGTATTCTCTCCTTATTTCACCGCTAATCTTGGATTGGATATTTATTTCGAAGGACAGGAGAAAGACCAATATCAAACCAATATGCTGGGGCTTGCCTTCACCAACCAGGTGAACCGGCAGCTTCGATTAAAATGGATGGCCTCCCGGTTTGAGAATGATGAAAAGGAAAATGTGGATATCACTGGCGCTTATCTTTTTGGAGACCGTGATTTTGATCAGAGCCAGCCAAGCTTTGGCATGATCATTAATCCGCTGGGAGCAGGCGTATTTCAGAACTTTGCCCGCAATAAACTCAATATCACCAACTGGAATTTCTCCCATAAAGGCAATTATGATAAAGGCAAACATGCTTTTCAATGGGGAGCGGGTTATGACAAAACACTGATCAATGATAAACTGAATGAATGGGAATACCAGGACTCTGCTGGTTATTCCCTGCCCCTGAATCCGTCGCAATTGCAATTAAGCAAATCCACCAAATCAGTTGCCGATCTCGATATCAATAAATTCTCCGGCTACCTGCAGGATAATATTTTACTGGGTGATTCATTGAATACGTACACGCTTACTGCAGGCGTGCGGTTCAATTATAATTCACTCAATAAAGAATTCCTTGTATCACCACGTATCGGCGCCAGCTGGAAACCCAACTGGAAAAGGGACTTTATTTTCCGGCTGGCAGCAGGCGCTTATCACCAGCCGCCTTTTTATCGCGAACTGCGGCGTTATGATGGAAGCATCAACACCGCATTGAAAGCACAGAAAAGCTGGCAGGGCGTATTAGGCTTTGATTATAATTTCACCGGTTTCGGAAGGCCGATGCGCTGGACTACGGAAGCTTACTATAAAAGGATGACGGATGTAGTGCCTTATGATATTGACAATGTCCGTATCCGTTATTTCGGGGAAAACGTAGCAAAAGCTTATGCCGCGGGAGTGGAAATGCGTTTGTATGGAGAGCTGGTGAAAGATGCAGAAAGCTGGATCAGTCTTGGTATCATGAACACCAAAGAAGATATCAAAGGCGATACTTACCGGCAGTATACATTAGATGATCAAAACCAACCCATAGATAGTGTAACTGTTGAAAAGGGTTGGGTAAGACGTCCAACCGACAGAAGGATCACTTTCGGTATGTTCTTCCAGGATTACCTGGCCACCAATAAGAACTTCAAGATGTACCTGAACCTGCTGTATGGCAGCAATCTTCCTTATAATATTCCCGGCAGTGTAAAATACCGCAGTGCATTGGAGATACCGGCTTATATCCGCGTGGATATTGGGTTCAGTGCTTTGCTGCTTGACAGCGACAGGAGCAAGCGGAGAAGTCATAGTCCATTCCTGGGTTTTGAAAATATCTGGGCAAGCCTGGAAGTATTCAATTTGATCGACAGGGATAATACAATTTCATATTTACTGATCAAAGATTTTTCCAACACTACTTACGCTATGCCACAAAGACTGACGCCACGCCTGGTGAATTTTAAGATTGTAGCGAGGTGGTAACATGCTGCTCTGACCCATAAAACAAAATCAATCAGCAACGACTCCTTCCCGTCTTACCGCCTTACCGGTAAAAAATTTGTTAATCTTTTTTTATTCTTACCGGTAAGGCGGTAAGACGGGAAGGAGTCGCTCTATGCGAACATTTCTTTTCCATAATTGTTTTTATTGTCTCCCGCTAACTAAATCACTATCTATTACGTCAATATGTTTTAACAAAATCAAATTTGTATTCACATTTGTTAATAAGTAACTTTAGGAAGTGATTATAGTTCCAATTTATATTTGGGAAAGAGGGGTAAAGCTTCTGTAAAGAAATTCAGAAGACGCAAACGAACCCGGCCAGTTACCTCTCGCCGGTTTGAATTAAGTTTTTAAATTAATCCGCATTGACTGAAACAATTATTAACCTCGAAACCGTAAACCCTATCGAGTTCTTCGGAGTAAATAACGGCAAACTGGACATCCTCAAAAAGAAATTCCCTCTCTTAAAAATCCTTTCCCGCGGTACTCAGATCAAACTGAGCGGCTCTCCTGAGCAAATCGAAAATGCCAGGGAAAAGATCGACCTCATTGTATCGTACCTCGAACGGAACGGCCATATGAGCGAGAATTATTTTGAGCAGGTGCTGGGAGGTGATGATGCAGAGACAGTAGATCATTTTGTGGAGCGTCATCCCAATGAAGTGCTCGTGTTTGGGCCTAACGGCAAATCTGTGCGTGCACGCACAGCCAACCAGAAAAAACTGGTGCAGGAAGCCGAAAAGAATGATATCGTCTTTGCCATCGGTCCTGCCGGTACAGGTAAAACTTATACTGCCGTTGCATTGGCAGTAAGAGCTCTCAAGAACAAACAGGTGAAAAAGATCATTCTTACCAGGCCTGCTGTAGAAGCAGGAGAAAGCCTTGGTTTTTTACCGGGCGACCTGAAAGAAAAAATTGATCCATACCTGCGTCCTTTGTATGATGCGCTGGATGATATGATACCCGCCGACAAGCTGGGTTATTATATGACTACCCGCACCATCGAAATAGCACCGCTGGCTTATATGCGGGGACGTACATTGGACAATGCCTTTATTATCCTGGATGAGGCACAGAATGCTACCGATCTTCAATTGAAAATGTTCCTTACAAGGATCGGCGCCAATGCAAAAGCCATTATCACCGGTGATATGACACAAGTGGACCTTCCCAGGAACCAGCGCAGTGGTTTAATTACTGCCGTCCGCATCCTGCAAAACATTGATGGCATCGGCCACATTGAACTGGATGAAGAAGACGTGGTTCGTCACAGGCTGGTAAAAAGCATACTCCGCGCCTATAATAAGGAGCATGAAAAAGAAAATCCAGCGCCTCACCGTTAATGGCCAATATTAAATTTTATTATCTTTTTCAACATTGCAAGAGGCGGCTAACAGGCTGCCTCTTGTTTTTGTTTTGCGCATGCAGCACCCCGCAGGAAAAACCTGTTCCGGTTGTACGGGAAACAAAGAACTCAGCAGTACAACTGCATAAATCCCTCCAGGAAATACATACCGGCGATATGATAACCCGTACCGGAAATGATTTTACCAGCTATTGCCTGCGGCAATTCTGTCAAACAGATAAAACCTATTCCCATTGCGGCATCGCCAGTATCGAAAACGATACTGTGTATGTGTACCATGCACTGGGAGGTGAGTTCAACCCTGATCAAAAGCTGCTAAGGGAAACCCTGGCTGTTTTTGTAGCACCCGATGCCAACCGTGGATTCGGTGTATACCGGTTCAATATAGATACCACTCAACGCCGTGATCTTATTGCCGGGGTACAAACCGCTTATAAAAAAGGCATCAGTTTCGATATGAAGTTTGACCTGGCAACGGACGACAAAATGTATTGCAGTGAATTTACGGCTAAAATGTACCGTCTGGCTTATAGAAATGATACGATGTTCGCTCCCACCCGTGTGCCCGGATTGGAATACCTGGCGCCTGATAACCTCTTTCTCCATTCATCCTGCAAAGTGATATATAAGGCTGTTTATTAAGAATATAAAATGCGGTTTTCCGTTACTCCTGTCAACAGTTGACAGATCGTTCTTATTTATTTACATTTACCGAAACTATTAATTTATAAAACACGAAAAATGAAAAAAATCATCTTTTCCATTTGTGCTGGCCTTATGCTGGTAATGGTTGCTTGCAAGTCCGGACCCAGCAGTTCTGATCCCAAAGCTACACTGGTAAGCTTTTTTAAAGCTCTCTCCGAAAAAGACCTGAAAGGTGCCCGGAAATACGCTACTAAAGAAAGTGAAGCCATGTTCAGCATGATGGAAATGGGCCTTCAGATGGCAGAAAAAATGAAGACCAAAGAATCTGACGACGAATTAAAAAAATTCGACGAAACGAATACACAGATCGGAGAGGCTAAAATTGACGGTGACAAGGCCACTGTACCTGTAACCAGCAAAAAAGATAACGAAACCACCAATTTCATATTGAAAAAAGAAGACGGTGCATGGAAAGTTGCTTTCGACAAAGCCACTATGGCTGAAATGGCTGGTGAAAAGATGAAGGAAAAAGGCGGTGAGGATGTTAACGTGGATTCATTGACGGAAAAACTGCAAAGCCTGAACGCTGATTCTATTAATGCAAAAATGGAAGAAGGATTAAAAACCCTTGATTCCATTAACAAGGCTATCAAGAAATAAGCTGTCCCGGCTCAATTTATACAGAGGCTTTCTCCGGAAAGCCTCTTTTTTGTTACTTTGCAGGAATGAAAAAAACAATCCTATCCGGGTATGTCCTTTTACTGGCCGGCCTGCTGGCCTGTAAAAATGCCGAAGAAGTGAAATCGGAAAATGCT
>CBHEUU010000055.1:0-13033 GCA_965990355.1 uncultured Chitinophagaceae bacterium | reverse complement strand
GCAAAAAACAGGCAAACAGGTATTGACGAAGTGAAGAGCAGGATGGGGAATTAAATATTGCTTTAATATTTGAATTGAGCTAGTTTTGTTCTTTTTCATTAAGCAGCAGCTCTGAAAATGATATGTAACAACTGTGGCACTAATGCCGAAGGGAAATATTGTAATCAATGCGGTCAGAAACTTGGGATAGGCAGGGTTACCACCCACGAATTAATGCACGATGCCTGGCATGGAATTACACATACAGACAAAGGTATTTTCAAGTTGCTGAAAGATATCGTGCTTCATCCCCGTTCTTTTTACCGTAATTATTTTGGTGGACAAAGGAAAATGTATTTCAGCCCGGTGGTATTCTTTCTGCTGACAGCAGGTCTCCTGGTTTATCTCTATCCTTATGTTTTTGATTACGAAGACAAGGTTACTGGCAGGTTCAATACTTTCGGAAGAGAGCTCTTTCATTTGACCAAGTTCCGGGCCTTATTGTTGTTGCCAGTGCAAGTAGGCATCACCTGGCTGTTTTACCATAAACGATTTAACCTGGGTGAGATCATTTTTTTCTGGCTTTTTACAATGGGATTGATCTATTCTTATCGTTTAATAACAATTCCGCTATATTTCCCGCTGATACATTTTAAAGAAAACCTGGATGATTTTTTTACGATCAGCAGTTATCTGATCATGTTATGGCAGGGACTGATGCTCATAGACAGGATTAAGTGGAAAGACATTCTGTTCTGGTTGGTGATTGTGAACGTGGCATATATAGCAGACTTCTTTATACAGATCTATCTTGTTTTCGGCCCCCACATATTTGAAGAGAACACCTATGGCTGGAATTCAGTCTGGGATATAATTAAGGCAAGGTATTCTTTGTGATATCGTTTAAAGGTGTAAAAACGGGGTGAAATTACAGTTAAAAAACCCTTGTCTTGTTTATTGTAAAACATCACATTTGTAAAGTTGTGCAGCCACTACCACACATCCCATTGGTTACACAACACCCCTGTTTCATAGCAGGAGTTACAGGTGCATATCGCGACCAGGCCGGGCTTTTGCCTGGCCTTTTCTATTGAGATATGTGGGCTCATTAATTAATGAGTAAAATTGACTGACCAGTATTATTTATTATTTGCCATTTATATTATAAATAGCTGCCCGAATCCATAAATGGAATAATATTGAGGAAAATTGATAATCCGATATGTTCAGGTATTTATTGATCCTTTCCGGCTTTGCATCTTCTTTCTTTTTGTTTCATCTTCTTTCTCCAAAAAAAACCAATCCTGTTGCAACAAACTACCTGCTGGTTGATTCTGCGAGAGTCGAGCGCAATTATGCTAATTTCTGTGCAAGCTGCCATGGTGAAAAAATGGACGCTTTTGTAGATCGCGGCTGGAAGCATGGGCAAACCGCACCGGACCTGTTTAAAGCCATCAAACAGGGTTATCCCGATGAAGGCATGCCTTCTTTTGATACAGCTTTCACCGATAACGAGATCAATGAGCTGGTGGAATACATACAAAAAGGGATCACCAATTTTAAACGGTACCAGTTTGATGCAAAACCGGCCAGTAATTATTTTTCATCTGCCGGTGTGAGTGTCCGGCTTGATACGATTGCCCGCCTCAACAATGATATCGCATGGGGCATGGCATTTTTACCCAACCACGAAATGCTGATCACTGCAAGATCAGGAAAACTATACAAGCGTCTGGCAGATGGTACACTTCAAATAGTGCAGGGTGCACCACAGTCACTGGCAGAAGGGCAGGGCGGCTTAATGGATGTCATTCTTCACCCGGCATTCAATGAAAACAAATGGGTTTATCTAACCTATTCTGCTTATAAAAGAACAGATTCCGGTCTTTATTCCACCACGGCTATTATGCGGGCAAAGCTGGAAGGAGACAAACTGGTGCAGCAGCAAAATATTTTTGAAGCATTTCCTTATTCACGCACGCGTCACCACTATGGCTCAAGAATGGTATTTGGTAAAGACGGCTACCTCTATTTCTCCGTCGGTGAAAGAGGCAATGAAAGAGCGAATCCGCAAAACCTCGCGAATGATCTGGGAAAAGTGCACCGCATCAAAGATGATGGCGGTATTCCTCCTGGCAATCCTTTTGCAGGCAGGGAGAATGCAAGGGCTTCCATTTATTCTTATGGTCACCGCAACCCCCAGGGTATGGTGTTGGATCCCGCAACAGGCTTGTTATGGGAAAATGAACATGGACCAAGGGGAGGGGATGAGATTAACCTGGTAAAAAAAGGTGCAAACTATGGCTGGCCACTCGCTACATATGGTATTAATTATAATGGCACAGTTCTTTCTCCCAGGTCAACAATGAAAGGAATTGAATCGCCGGTTGTGTACTGGATACCGTCCATTGCGCCAAGCGGCATGGCTATTGTTACAGGTAATCGTTATCCGGCCTGGAAAGGTGGGGTGCTGACGGGTTCGCTTCGTTTTAAATACCTGAATCTTTCTATTATCAGAAACGGAAAGCTGGCGAAAGAAGAAATGCTGTTGAAAAATGTCGGCCGTATGCGCGATGTAAGAATGGGGCCTGATGGATATATCTACATTTCGGTAGAAAACCCTGGCTATATTTTCCGTTTGGTGCCGGTTGAAAAAAAGAAAAACGTCAAATGAATGAACAAAATGATTGAACGATTATGAACGTGTTTATCAGCCGGGTTATTCCCGGTATCGCATTAGAATTATTACAGGATGCAGGATGCCGGATCACGCAATTCACTGAAAGAAGGAATATGACCCGGCAGGAATTGATCGAGGCCTGCAAGAACAATGATGCATTGCTAAGCGTGGGCCATGAACATTTGGATAAAGAATTCCTGGAAGCCTGTTCCCATCTGAAAGTAATTGCCCTATTCTCCGTTGGCTTTGATAAAGTGGATGTGGCAGCAGCCACCCGTTTGGGTATCCCGGTTGGGAATACGCCTGGTGTATTGAGTGCGGCCACTGCAGACACCGCTTTTTTACTGATGCTGGCCGTGTCGCGGAAGGCATTTTACCTGCATAAGAAAATATTGAAGGGACAATGGAATTATTATGACCCTGTGGCAAATCTTGGTATCGAGTTGACCGGTAAAACAATCGGCATACTGGGATTGGGAAAGATCGGTTATGAAATGGCAAAACGATGCAGAGGCGCTTATGACATGAAGGTAATTTATCACAACCGCCATCCTAATCCAGCAGCAGAAGCAGGACTGGGCGCCACTTATGTTTCATTCGACGAACTGTTGTCGCAAAGCGATGTGATCTCTGTGCACACAGCGCTTACAGCTGATACAAGAGGATTATTCAACAGTAAGGCATTTGATAAAATGAAGCCGGGTTCCATTTTTATCAATACAGCAAGAGGCGCTATTCATGATGAAGAAGCCTTGCGCGATGCATTGGAATCGGGTAAGATCTGGGGCGCAGGATTGGATGTGACCAATCCCGAACCAATGGCAGCAGATAATCCTTTATTGCAAATGCCCAATACGGCCATCCTGCCACATATTGGTTCTGCAACGGTTGAATCACGTGAAGCAATGGCCAGGCGTGCTGCAGAGAATATTATTGCGGGATTGAAGGGCGAACCATTGCCTTATCCGGTGAACCCGGAAGCGATAGCAAAAAAATTAAATTAAAATTCAAAATGCAAAAATCAAAACGGAAGCTGTTATGAAGACATGTTACAGTTTTTCATTTTGATTTTTGCATTTTGAATTGTATTACCTTGTAATAAAATTATAAGAACATGAAAACAAGCATTGGCATCACGGAAGAGAATAAAAAAGCTGTAGCAACACAGTTGTCAAAATTATTGGCAGATGAATTTTTGCTGTATACCAAAACAAGAAATGCGCACTGGAATGTAGAAGGCCCGGATTTTCATTCGATGCACCTGTTTTTTGAAAGCCAGTATGAACAGCTGGACGAGATCATGGACAGTGTAGCGGAAAGGATCCGTTCCATTGGTCATTATGCGCCGGCTACCCTGAAAAGCTTTCTTCAACTGACCCATCTTAGCGAATTGGGCGAAAGGGATAATACCAGCAAGGATTTTATGAAAGAGCTGCTGAATGACCATGAGAGTATCATCGAGTTTATCCGCACTAATATCAACCCGTTTGCCAATGACTATGGCGATGCCGGCACCAGCGACTTTATCACCGGCCTGATGGAAGACCATGAGAAAATGGCCTGGATGCTGAGAGCTCACTTTAAATAGCCTCCTGGCTACTAATAAAAAAAGGGCTGGATAGACATCCTGCCCCGTTTAATCCAATTTCCTATGAAAAACCAGTGCAAGGATACAACCCTCCTGGCTGGTGGGGTAGTGTCATTGAGTGGGTAGTTAAAAAACTGAGTAAACGGCGAAAATTCGCGGAAATCTGGTTGAAATCCTCATGGATAATCTCAGGGAATCCTTCAATTTTACAGAAATGAATTCCCATGGTAGACTCATTTATCCTTGAGCTGGTCTATAACAACGAGACGAAAGTATTTGATGCGGAATTCCACAAACTGAGCCGGTTCACTCACCGTATGATGGTCAACATAGACGGGGCTCAGATCTTTTTTGAGCCTGATGAAGAACGGAATTACCGTGCCGTACTATCAGAAAGTTCGCCCTCAATCCCCGACGCCGAGCTCGTAAAGGCTGTTGCTGATAAATTGCACGAGTTATTTCAATTCTGAGTCTAAAGCCCGGAGGCACTGACTCCCGACTCCTGACTAATAATGACTCCAGACTAAAAAAAGAATCCCGCCTTTTCAGGCAGGACTCTCTGGTGGGGATGAGGATAGGGCTTAAGGGTTAACGGGACGATCCCATTGCCCAAAGGCTATAGTGAATCAGCAAAATTTTGAATGGATGAATAATGTCTGCCTGGTAAAGAAGGCAAAGAATAGTATCTCATCATAGCAGGATTGAGTTAGTTCATACAATATTGGTTCAGCAAAAAAACGATAAATTGTTTGTAAGAGTATACTCTAAGGCTTGACAAGAGGCAGACCTTTATGGAGTATTTCAGTAAACTACTGGCCTGTAATGCTTAACAGATAAGGGTTTCAGGCGATAGGAGAGATTGAATGGAAGGAGATGGGTTGTCCGTTTTTTTGATAAATGTCAACAGATATCTATTCGGCCAACCGGCTTCTGACCCTGCTCAGGGTTTCAATGGTCATATTCAGATAAGAAGCGACATACTTCAGGGAGATGCGGTTGACCAGGCCAGGCCGGGTCTTGATAAGATGCTGGTACTTTTTTTCCGCTGAGGGTATACGGCAGATATAGGCTCTTTCCTCGGCACCGCGATAATTATCTTCCAGGATCTTTCTTCCTACAATATTGGCCTCAAGAAAATTTTCATACAGATATTCTACCACGCTGTAAGGCATGGCGATCAGCGACGAGTTCTCGATCGCCTGCAGGTATTCAGGGGAAGCCATATTCAGCCCGAGATTCCGGATGGATGTCACTATCTCATTCTCTTCGTTGATCCAGGTAGTGATCTCCTTCCCATCTTCTTTAATAAAAGCCCTGATCACACCTTTTACGATCAGGTAAAGATGCGGCTCCACAGCCTGGTCCGGTTTGATCAGGAATTTCCCTCTTGCTACCTGTACAGGATAAGTCTGCTCGTCAATATAGACAATCGCTTCCTGGGAAACAGGATGAATAGAATTAAAGAGCACAGATAATGGTGAATGCCCATGCGGCGTTTTCCAAACTTGCTTTCTAGGGCCGGCTCCTTTTTTAGCCATAACTCCAATCGTTGAATAACTCTCAAAAACGGGCATGATGCCCAATCCGGGGCAAAACTATCGTATATCTACTAATTTTCAGGGATATAAAAGCTGGATTTATAAATAATTAACTCATGAGGTGTAAACACCCTATCGCTTCCGGAGTTTTACGGATATTACGCCGGATGCCTGGGTCACCTTTAATCGCACCGGGTGATAATTAATATTCTGGCTGGTGAGCACCAAAGGCAATGGCTTCCAGGTTTTGATCCTGAACTCGCCCTTTGAATCAGTAAGCGCTTCTTCCTCGCCCTCCGTCACAAAAAGATAAATACCGGGAATAGGTTTGCCCGTTTCAGCACTGATAACAATTCCTTTTATTTCAACCGGGTTTTTAGCACGGGTTCCCTGACCGGCCGGAGAGAAAGCCAGCAATGGAAATAAAAAAACGGCGAGTGTTGATTTTAATAGAAGCATCAGTTTGTTTTTTACGGTATAAGTACAATCAATAAGCATTGTTGGTTTATCCTGCCTAAGATGATTTATTTGGAAAAAAAGATTTTAACCTTTTTCTTTGTCTACAAATTTAGTAGACTAAATTGAACTCTGCAAACGATCCACTACAAAGTTCAACAATGCTAATGAGGTTCTATAGTACTGTTGATCTTTTAACGTTTTGGATGAACAGTTTACGCAAACGTTTGTTATGAGGTAGATCACTGGTTAAGGCCCTAAAAATTTATGTTTTCAAAATGAGAAAAATCCTGTCTGTCGCAGCAATCCTCTTTGTACTCCTGCATATTCTACCCCTCAACGCCCAATCGCGGTTTACTTCTTTTGGTAAATGGAGGGGTGTGTTCCTTATTCGTGAAGGTGTGGAAGTGCCTTTCAATTTCGATATACAAGGCAAATCAATTAAAGATGCCAAAGTGTATTTCCTGAATGCTGCGGAGAAGTTTGACGGAGGAACACTTGCCAGCAGAAATGATTCACTGTTTATAACCCTCGATCAGTTTGACAATGAACTTGCTTTTAAAATAAACAACCACACACTCGAAGGAGTATTACGCAAACAGGATGGCAGCGGTACACCCATTCCTGTGAAAGCAGAGCAGGGAAAAACTTACCGGTTTAAAGAAACAGAGAAACAACCGGCAGGAGATATCACCGGCACCTACGATATCATTTTTGGTAAATCAGACAGCACGGTAGGATTATTTACACAGGAAGGAAACAAACTGACAGCGACCTTCCTTCGTATCACCGGCGATTCAAGATACCTTGAAGGCATTGTGGACGGCAACCAGTTTTATCTTTCTTCTTTCATTGGTTCAAGCCCCGCTTATTATAAAGGAAGCTTTAATGCAGACGGCACTATTACCGGTGAGATAATCGGCGTGCGCGGTTCACAGGCATTTGCCGGAAAGCATAATGAAGAAGCAACTTTACCGGATCTTTATTCATTGACTTACCTGAAGCAAGGCTATAAAAAATTTGATTTTTCTTTTCCTGATCTCAGTGGTAAACAGGTTTCCCTGGCTGATGCCCGGTATAAAGGAAAAGTAGTGGTCGTTGCCATCAGTGGCACATGGTGCCCTAATTGCATTGACGAAGCGGCTTTTCTTTCTCCCTGGTATAAACAGAATAATAAACGCGGTGTGGAAGTCATTACCATTTATTACGAAAGAAAAAACGATACAGCTTTTGCCCGGAAAGCGATCAGCCGCTTCGGTCAGAAATTTGATATAAAATATAAACAGGTTTTTGGCGGACTGGCCGATAAGCAATACGTGGCCAATTCACTGCCTGCATTGAATACCTTTCTGTCTTTTCCTACCACCTTGTTCATTAATAAAAAAGGGGAAGTGGTGAAAATACATACAGGCTATACCGGCCCGGCTACCGGTAAATATTATACAGCCTTTGTTAAAGAGTTTAATGAAGAAATTGATAAACTTTTAAGCGAGTAAGCTGATATATTTTTTATGTATATATAATTTCCGGGGCCAGGTCCAGGGAAAGCCTTATGTCTTCTTTAACATCCTGTAACCTCTCTGGACTTAACTTTGCATCTCCTATATAACGCCGTTGAATATCTTCCGGCATACCAGCCAAACTATTATACTGCTCCCATCATTCGTTTTTAACCAAAAAAAGGAGTTGTATTATGAAACCATTGTTCTCTGTTTTCCGTTCCCGGATTTTATCCATTTCATTATTGCTTGCAGGTAGTGCAGTAATGGTATCCTGTTCCAAACTGGATAATGACGATAGTCAAAACACTCCCGTCGCAGGGTTAATGGCCTTTAACCTGGCTCCCGATCAATCGTCACTTATCCTGACACTGAATGGCAACAGCCTCACTAATTTTCCTTTGCCTTACACCAACTATACAGGCGGTTACCTGTCTGTATATCCTGGCAGCCGTACACTGGATGCGTATGGTTCTACTTCTTCCGCTACGCCGATAGCAACAGCGACAGCGAGTTTTGAACCGGAGAAATATTATTCCAGTTTTACGATCGGGGTAAATGGTAATTACAGGAATGTAATTGTACATGATAACTTTGATACGCTGACGGCTACAGGTCAATCCTATATCCGTTATATCAATGCTATTCCTGACTCTTCCAGGCCTACTGTAACTATTGCCGCAGGTGGAACAAACGTAGTGAATGACCAGCCTGCCTACGGTTTCGTTGCTGATTTTGTTGCCATCACTCCCGGACAGGTGAGTATTGATATTACCAATGGCGGCACTATTGATGCAGATCGCACCATCAGTATCGAGCAAAACAAACTTTATACAGTGCTGCTGACAGGTTTGCCGGGTACTACACCCGCTACTGAAATGATCAAATTCATTCAGAATGGAACGCTTACCGAACAGCAAGCGAAGCAAAGCAGTTCCCGTTCAGCTGTAAGGAGTAACTAGTCAGTTACTCCTTTTTCTTTTTCAGAAGATTATTCAATGTGTTTTTGATCTTATCACCGGCCTTATTCTTTGTGCTGTCCAGTGTGTTTGTTTTCTGAGCAGTGTCTTTGTTGCCTAATATTTTGTTTTTCAGCTCGTCTTTCAGATCATTCACCACCTGGTTTTTTACCGCAGTCACTGTATCCTTGAGCGTTTGTTTGGCGCTGTCGATCTTCTGCTGCGCAAAATCCTGTGCCTGCTGTTTGAGATCAGCCACAGCATCACCCGCTACCTGTTTCAGATCAGTTTTGATAGTAGGGTTATTGATATTGCCACCCATTTTGATGTTCAGGTCGATCAGGTCACTCATCTTAACCGCAATTCCTTTATTATTGGCCTGTGTTACCAGTCCGTTGACCAGGTTATTTCCCTGTGTGCCCAAATATTTCCGTGGTACTTTCATCGCTACAATGTAATCTATCGACTGATCAAAAGAATGTGTGCCGCCGATCTGCATTTCGATATCTTTTACTTTAACGGTGAAAGGTTTCACCAGCACTTTACCATTGGCAAATTCAATGGAGTTCTTAATGTCTTTCAAGGTAATGGATTGCAGTTCCTGTATCTGCAAGGTACTGGCGATCTTTTCCAGCGGAGCAAATTTCTTTAATACACCTTCCAGCAACAACAGGGTGCCTTTTCCGGTAAGGCTGCTCAATTGAGGCATCATATCACCGTTGAGATTTCCTGTTACGGTGAGCTGTGAACTCAGTTTGCCTGCCAGGAATTGGGCGACAGGCATTAGTTGTTTCACCGTGTTAAAGGAAAGAAACGCTTTTTGGATATCTATATCTTTTACATCATAGCTAAGTGATACAGCAGGATCTTTTTTATTCAGCTTTGTTGAATAGGATCCATTAAAGTTCATTGTTCCTTCCAGCGCATTTGCCTGCACATTCTGCAGTTTCACAGTTTCATCATTCAGCGCCAGGGTACCATTGATATTGTTGTAATTCACTTTATCATAAGTTACCTGTCCTGCTTTTGCATTCAACACAAGATTGAGCCCTGCAGGCACAAGAAAAGGAGCGGAACTTGCAGCTGTGGTGTTACCAGTGCTGGTAGCGGCCGCAGCGGTAGTATCAGTGCCCATCCAGTCGTTCAGGTTCATCTTGTCCACACTCATATTCACGGTTCCCTGCAACGGTTCGTTCTTCAGCGCATAACCGATCAGGTTATTCAATACGCCATTGGCAGTGAAATTTGAATTCAGGTAATTACCGGCAAGATTATTCAGGGTAACAGTCTTTGGATTGAAGGTTAATTGCGTATTGCTGATGCTGACCCCGCCAGGATAATCTTTGGAAGCGTATTTGAATTTGTTCAGGTTGGTAGTGCCGGACAGATTGATCTTATCATATTCTCCTTTGTCAATGGCCGTTTTATTGCCGGCAAAGCTCAATGCCGCATCAAGCAAGCCTGTAACAGAAGTGCCTTGTTCCAGTTGAACGAACTGCTTCACATTGTCCAGGTTGAAACTTCCTTTGGCGGTGCCATTAAAGTCAATGGAGGACATTGGCCTTTTTAATTGCAGGGTAAAATCAACCGGGTCTTTGCCTACTTCAATATGGCCTGAAGGGATCACCACTTCGGTATTATCTGCTATGCCGCCGCTGTTAGCAATCTGCACTTTGATATTACCGTTTTGTATCGGTTGGGGAAATGCATCGGAAGAATAGAAAAGCTTTTGGATATCGAGAAACCCACCTGCAGAAAAATCTCCCTGCTGCGTTTGCAGGGCCGACATATTTCCTTTCGCAAAAATGTCTGCACCAACAATGCCTGCAAGTTTGGTATTGCCTTCCAGTTTTACAAACTGCGTTACCTGTGAAAGGTCCAACTTGCCTTTGGCTGCAGCATCTATGTATTGAGCAGTTTCAGGGTTCTTGAAAATAAAACGGAAATCAAACGGTTCATTGTCCATTTCAAGATGGCCTTTGGAAAGGTTTACCACCGTATTATCAAGCTGTCCATCCTTATTGCTGGCCTGTAAGGCAAGCTGGATATTTTTTACAGGCTTGGGAAGGTCGGGGTACTGGAAAAAACCGTCTTTCACTTCCAGGTTCACATCGTACGCCGGAAGCTGGACAGGACTGTAAGTACCTTTTACAAAACCATTAAAAGCAGCGCTGCCGCTGGTTTTGATCTTATCAAAATCATTTTTATAAACGGCAGGCACCAGGGAAAGGATATCCTTGAAATCATTGGAAGGCGATTTGAAGTTGATATCCATATTGTAGGTGCTGTCGTTCACCAGTTGAAAGAAACCATCTGCAGAAAGCTTCAGATTATTCAGGTTGATGTCTTCTGTTTTAAAACTGTACTTGCTGGTTTTATTGTCGATCACGATATCAGCATCCACATCTGTTTTTGTTTTGGCGAGATAGGGGATACCGGCATAATTGAAATTAACGGCGTCTGCATTGGTCTGTGTGGAAAGGGTAAAGACGTCCTGTGTAAAATCACCGCTGCCTTCATGATTGAGTCCGCTGATCTCTGCGCTCATATCAGCAGTCTTGTCCTCATAATAAATATACCCGTTGTTAATGGCATACTTGCTCAGGCTCATTTTGAATTAAGAGGCGGATGTATCAGTAGAAACGGACGTGTCAGTAGACGGCTTGGTAATATCCCAATTGGCCTTTCCTTCTTTATTCACCAGTGCATGTATCCGGGGTGATTCGAGGTAGATGCCAGACACTTTGATGTCCTTGCCTTTGATCACGCTGATCAGGTTGGCTGAAACATCAATATTGGCAGCAGATACCAGGGTGTCTCCGGCGAATTCATTAGTGCCGGTTACTGATAACTCATCAAGGCTGATAGATACTTTCGGAAAATGGCGGAACAGTGAAAGGCTCACGTCCTTGAATTCCACAGTAGCGGTCAGGTTTTTGTTGATCTCTTTTTTGACGAGTGAAGTGATCTGCTTTTTAAAAGCGATAGGAATAATAAAAGCGGCTGCAATTAATACGAGTAAAACAATACCCGTGATCTTTAAAATCTTCCTGATAATTTTTTTCATAGTTACTGGCTTGGGTTAACTGGCCCGAAAGATAGAAAAACTATCGTTATCCTCTAAGTATCAGTGTCTGATGAGGGTAAATTTTAGTAAAAACCCGCTTTGGCTGCTTAATTTTGCTGCATGACCCCTGAAAGAAAGGCCAAACTCGAAGCCGTTTTATCCCATCGTCAGCCGGATATTACGATTGTACTGGAAAATGTGTTCGATCCCCACAATATTTCCGCTGTAATGCGCACCTGCGATGCAGTGGGTGTACAGGATATTTATATCCTCAATACCCGTATTCCCCGTCACAAAAAATGGGGCACCCGGAGTTCTTCAAGCGCTGCAAAATGGCTTACCATTCACCAGTTTGAAAACCTGGAAGCCTGTGTTGCTGAATTGCGTCAGCGGTACAAGCGTATTTTAACAACCCATCTGAGCAGCGATGCTGTAAGTTTACATGACATTGATTTTACTGAAAGTATTGCACTGGTATTTGGCAATGAACATAGCGGCGTTAGCGATGAAATGAGGGCGCTGGCTGATGGTAATTTCATTATCCCGCAGGTAGGCATTATCCGTTCGCTGAATATTAGTGTTGCTTGTGCTGTAACTTTATATGAAGCGTTCAGGCAAAAGAATAAAGCCGGCCAGTATGATCAGAAACGTATGGGAGAGGAGCAGTTTAACGGGTTGATGGATGAATGGAGAGGATGGAAGGAAAATAAACTATAAGCTATGCGATTGAAAAATTTATTGGTTTGCTTCGCTTCGCTCGCAATTTCGCTCACAACTTCGCCTGTAATAGGGCAGCAGGTGCAGAAAGTGAAAGTAACAGAGCTGGAAAAGATGATTGCTTCAAGCAAGACACCTCTTATCCTTAATTTCTGGGCTACTTATTGCAAGCCCTGTATTGCAGAGATGCCTTATTTTGAAAAGTTCGCAGCAAAGTATAAAGGGAAGGGTATTACGGTGGTATTTGTCAGCCTCGATATGCAGGATGATTATCCGGTCAAGGTAGACAGCTTTGTTAATAAACGAAAATTGCAAAGCAAAGTGCTCTGGCTCGATGAAACCAATGCAGATTATTTCTGTCCGAAAATAGATCCCAAATGGTCTGGAGCTATTCCGGCTACGCTGTTTGTAAATAATGCAGCATCTTACCGCCGGTTCCTCGAAGAAGAACTGACGGAAGAAGAACTGGAAAAAGAAATCATGGCTATACTGAAATAAAACAAAATTTTCCTACCTGTTTTCTTCTGCTTCCATTTCCCGTTTCATCCTG
>CBHEUU010000054.1:0-13157 GCA_965990355.1 uncultured Chitinophagaceae bacterium | reverse complement strand
GTAGTCCCATAAACCAGGTTTTAGTAAGTAAAAGGATTAAACGGTTTAATAAATAAACCTTTCAAAAGTTAGGGCAAAAATGCAGTAATAAAAAAAATTACTCCTTTTTAAGACCCGGATATTGCATATCGAGTCCTTTTAATAAATCACGAAGAGCTTTTGCAATCACATATTCTTTATACCAGTTCTGATCTGCCGGCACAATGGTCCATTTCGGGTTATTGCAATACTCAAAACAGTCCTCATACGCTTTTTGGTAATCGTCCCATAGTTTGGCTTCTTCAAAATCTTTTTTATTATACTTCCACATTTTAGCCGGATCTTTTAAACGTTCTTCCAGCCGCTGGTGCTGCTCTTCAGGAGATACGTGTAAATAAAGTTTCAGGATATGCGTATTATTATGTTCTTCCAGCAAGCGTTCAAAAGCATTGATGGCATTCATTCTTTTTTTAGCCAGTTCATCATCTATCCATTTATGCACACGCGTAACCAGTATGTCTTCATAATGTGAACGGTTGAAAACATGGATCATTCCCTTTCCTGGCGTGTGACAGTGTATTCTCCAGAGAAAATCATGACTGAGCTCTTCTGCTGTTGGTGCTTTATATGATTTTACAATCACTCCCTGGGGATTCATATTGCCCAGCACATTCCTGATCACGCCGTCTTTACCACTGGCATCCATTCCCTGTATCACGACCAGTACAGAATGATTGCTTTCTGCATAAAGAAGGTTCTGCAG
Source organism: uncultured Chitinophagaceae bacterium (assembly GCA_965990355.1). Taxonomy (GTDB): domain Bacteria; phylum Bacteroidota; class Bacteroidia; order Chitinophagales; family Chitinophagaceae; genus Terrimonas_A. The sequence goes on along the minus strand of CBHEUU010000054.1, from coordinate 12,415 downwards.
GTCATCCAGCTCGGCAAGCAGTTCTTCAGTTTTTTCTTTAGTGGATTTTTTTTCAAATTCTTCAGGAGCGCGGGTGCTGATCTTACTGAGGTCAACTTTACTCATAAATCATCATTTCGTTTTAGAAATTACAAGGTTCTCACAAAACATGTTGATTAAAGATATTGATAATAGAGGTTTCTGAATAGTGTAAAAAAAAATCGTTCGAAACACCACGGACTACGGAATCCTGCGAAGTTTTTAAAAAATTAGCGGGTGTCATTGTGTTTTTAGAACTTTGCGCCTTCGCTATGAGTAATAAATTAATTAGCTGGATACTTTTTATCCTGCTGTGCTTTATCTGGGGCAGCTCTTTCATCCTGATGAAAGAAAGCAAACAGGGTCTTACAGCTCCGCAGATAGCAGCATTGCGGATAGTTTCAGCCGGCCTGGTTTTTCTTCCTTTTGCTTTCTTTCATGTTCGCCATATACCAAAGGTCAAAATGGGACCGGTAGTGCTGACTGGTTTTTTTGGCAATCTTTTGCCAGCCTTTCTTTTTGCTGCCGCTATTATGAAGATTGACAGTTCGCTCACCGGGATTCTTAATTCACTTACACCGATCTGTGTGGTCATCATCGGCGCACTGTTCTTTAAAAACAAAACCAGCCTGCAAAAGATCATTGGTGTGATCATTGGCTTCGCCGGATTATGCCTGCTTACTTTCACCCGCAAAGATGTGAACCTTGGCAACCTGGGTTATACAGGACTGGTATTGCTGGCTACTATTTCCTATGGACTCAATGTAAATATTGTGAGCAATTACCTGAAAGGGATCAAACCTGTGTTCATGGCTTCGGTATCCCTGGCCATCATGAGCATCCTGGCGGGGATAGTGCTATGGCAACAGGGATTCCTGGATCTTGATTTTTCGGATCCCGTGGTGCAATGGTCAATACTCAATGCTGTGTTGCTGGGGGTAGTGGGCAGTGCTTTTGCTACTGTAATGTTTTATGCCCTGGTGCAGAAAGCCGGTGGACTTTTCGCTTCACTGGTCACTTATGGAATTCCTTTTGTGGCGCTGTTTTGGGGATTTCTCGATGGAGAGATCATTACGCTGAAAGATATCGGTTGTTTATTACTGATATTAACAGGTGTGTTCCTTGCCAATCTGCAAATAAAAAAAGCTGAGCCCGTTAGTGAAAAGCGATAGACAGATTACACTGCCATGATCTCTTTTTCTTTCGACGCCAGGTGTTTTTCCACCAAAGCAGTAAACCGGTCGGTCAGTTGCTGCACATCTGCTTCTGCATCTTTAGCAGCGTCTTCACTGAGGCCGTTCTTCTGAAGTTTCTTGATATTTTCAATGGCATCACGGCGGATACTGCGGATAGCCACTTTTGATTGCTCTCCTTCTCCCTGGCATCTTTTTACCAGTTCCCGTCTTCTTTCTTCTGTGAGCGGTGGAAGGAAGATGCGTATGATAGCCCCGTCGTTTTGGGGTGTAACGCCTATATTGGAGTTGATGATAGCCCTTTCAATAGGTTGCAGCATGTTCTTTTCCCAGGGTTGAATGCTTAAGGTACGTGCATCCATTACGCTGACATTGGCCACCTGGTTGATCGGCATCGGCGAACCGTAATAATCCACTACAATTCCATCAAACATCTGGGGATTGGCTTTACCTGCCCTTATCTTCACCAGTTCAGCTTCCAGGTGATTGATCGCTTTCGTCATTAATTCTTCACCGGAGGCAATAATAGTTGAAATATCTTCTGTCATAAATTCTGTTTGCGGTCGCCGCAAAGCTAATGAAAATAGATGACAGATGGCAGTTGGTCGTTGACCGGTAAACAGCGCTATTTGTGCTCAGCAGTAGCAGTCTCTGCATTAAATGTAACAACCTTGGAAGTTGGTTTCGGCTCTACAGTGGTCCGGGCCACCACCAGTGTGCGGCTGGAGCGGCGGGTATAATACAACAAACCGAAGGTTGCGAAAGCCAGCGACAGCATCAGCAGCAGCAGGTAAGTGGAACCCAGCGAACGGCAGGTGTAAGCCAGTACAATAAACGCGATATTGGCAGATACACAGGTAAGGGTAACACCTGCATGACTGAGCCCGCGGCTAAGGAGCAAGTGATGGATATGATTACGGTCGGGGGTAAACGGAGAACGACCGTTGAATATACGGATGGAAAATACGCGCAGCGTATCCAGCAAAGGAATGATCAGTATGGCCACACCAATTGCCACTGATGAAGCAAGGGGAACGGCAACTGCAGGATCACTGGCAACATTGATGAATTTTATGACCATGATCGCATTGATAAGCCCGATCATCAATGAGCCTGAATCGCCCATGAAAATTTTTGCCGGAGGATGATTGAAGATAAGAAATGCCACCAGGCTGCCTGCCAGCGCAAAAGCCAGTAAAGCATAAGCCTGGAAACCTATCGCAAAAAAGTAAGTGCCGAAAACCAGCATGGTCAGAATGCCGAGGCTGCCTGCTAAACCGTCAATCCCGTCAATCAGGTTAAATGAATTGATGACCACGATAATGGTAAGATAGGAAAGAGCTAACTCAAACGCCTCAGGAAGTTGATCAAACCCAAACAGCCCGTGCATGCTGTTGATGCGGATGCCGCCAAGGTGGATCAGGATAGACGCTGCGATTATCTGTCCTATGATCTTTTTACTGGCAGACAGCACTACCAGGTCGTCTTTTAATCCCAGGAAAAAAATGACCAGTGCAGCTGCAAAAAAATATTGGAACTCCGGGTTGAGATAACCCTGAATAGAAAGCAGGGAAGCCAGTAAAAATCCACCGAATATGCCTACACCACCAAGGGAAGCAACAGCCTGTGTGTGCACTTTTCTTTCATCCGGAATATCATAAAGCCTTTTTTGTTCAGCGATCTGCAGTACAACAGGTATTGCCAGAAATGATATGATAAATGCCACCGAGGCCGTTAGGAGAATGTCTAGCATTAGGATTGGGTTTACGGTAAAAAAATTAGGCCTGAACCATCAGTTTGGTCATGGGTAGAATCATAAATCACACCAATTATTCAGGTTCACAAACACTTCATATGCATTCAGTGCAATATTTAATGCGAACAGATGGATGTTTGTATCAAAAAAGATTGCACTTTTGCAATGCCCTCATGGTGGAATGGGGAAGCAAGATACAAAAAGTTTAAAAAATTCCTAATATTTATGCCTGAACTTAAAGCAATTGCATCGCAGATCCGCCGCGATATCGTACGGATGGTACATGGATCCAGCAGTGGCCACCCGGGTGGTTCATTAGGTTGTACAGATTTTATGACAGCCCTGTATTTCCAGGTATTGAAACATGACCCGAAATTCAACATGAACGCGACGAATGAGGATGTATTCTTCCTGTCTAATGGTCATATTTCTCCCGTATTTTATTCAGTGCTGGCCCGTTCAGGGTATTTCGATATTAAAGAGCTCGCTACTTTCCGTAAAATTAATTCCCGGTTGCAGGGACACCCCGCTACTCATGAACACCTGCCAGGCATACGTATTGCCAGTGGTTCACTCGGCCAGGGTATGAGCGTTGCCATCGGTGCAGCACTCACTAAAAAACTGAACAAAGAACCTAATCTCGTATTCTCTCTCCATGGAGATGGAGAGCTGGATGAAGGTCAGATCTGGGAAGCCGCAATGTTTGCAGCACACCATAAAGTAGACAACCTGATCTCCACAATTGACTGGAATGGCCAGCAGATCGACGGGCCAACTGATAAAGTGATGAGTCTGGGAAATATCCGTCAGAAATTTGACGCTTTCGGCTGGACTACCCTCGAAATGAACGGCAATGATATGGATGATGTGATCGCTTCCCTGGATAAAGCCAAATCACTGACCGGCCAGGGAAAACCTATCGCCATCATGATGCATACTGTTATGGGCAAAGGAGTGGATTTTATGGAAAATGACCATAACTGGCACGGTGTAGCCCCCAATGATGAGCAATTGGCAAAAGCATTGGCGCAACTGCCGGAAACGCTTGGAGATTATTGAGACTGATAAAGCATAAATAAAAAAGACCTTCCTGATCAGAAGGTCTTTTTTATTTATGCTTTATCAGTCTGTACGAAGTGAAAACTCCTGTCCCGCAGCCTTTCTCGAAGGGAACCAGGAAGCCAGCATGGTAATCAGGAAAACAGTGCCGCTTACCAGCAGGAAATCGGCGAACCGGGGTTTTACAGGAAAATAATTGATCAGGAAAGAACCTCCCTTAAGCGGTATCAGGTGATAGTTGATCTGCAGAATAATGATGATATAAGCCAGCAGCATACCGGTGATAGTACCCATAAGGGCCAGCAATAATCCCTCACTCATAAATACCCGTTGAATAAAAGAACGGCCTGCGCCAAGCGCCTGTAACACGCCGATGTCTTTTTGCTTTTCCAGCACCAGCATGGTCAATGCACCCACCATATTAAAAGCAGCAACGACCATAATAAGGCTAAGCACTCCATAAATGATCCAGCGCTCCATGCTCATTACAGAATACAACCCCTGGTTTTGCTGGTAACGCGTTTGCACCAGGTAACCAGAAGCAAATATCTTTTGCACCTGTTGCTGGATGAGTTCGCTGCTGGTTGGATCGTTGAGGGTAATCTCCACACCGCTGTAATCATTAACGTCCAGCCTCAGCGCCCTTTTGGCAAAAGCCAGGTTGGTAATACCATATTTATTATCGAAATCCTGTTGGATCTGAAATACGGAGGAACTGCGGATGGAATCATTGCTGATATCATTCAGCGGGTCCATCTGTTCAGTTTTGCTTTTGCGGGGAAGATAGATCTTCAGGATAAAAATATTCCGGTCGGCCTGAATGCCCAATGCTCCTTCCACACCACTACCCAGGATCAGTTTTGGTTCGCTTTCCGTTCCAAGATCATATTCTCCCCTTACAATATGATCAGCCACGCCGGTAACATAACGGTAATTATCATCCACGCCTTTGAGATGGATCACAGATTGATAGTCGCCGTTTTGCACCAGGGCTTTCTCTTCCACTACCAATGAAAAATTCTTTATGCCTTTTATTCCCCTCAGTTGTTGCAATTGTTCCGGAGTAACAGTGATGTTTTTACCGGCAACAGGCATAACTTTCAGGTCGGTATAAAAAGAGGAATAAAGCGATTTCACAAGGTCTTCAAACCCATTGAACACGCTTAGCACCAGTATCAGCGCAGCTGTGCCTATTACAATAGCCAGGACGCTGATCCAGGCAATGACATTGATAGCATTGGTGGATTTTTTTGCTTTAAAATAACGCCAGGCAAAAAGGAAACTCAAGGGGGTAGTAGTTAAAATTATAGTTTATCTGCACTCCATTCGCGTCATTCGTGTTCATTCGCGCCATTCGCGTTTTTCTCATTGATCTTCTTAAACAACTCTTCCATTTTAAACACGTGGTCCAGCGTCTCATCTTTGAAAAACTTCAGCACAGGAATGCTCCGCAACTGATGGCGGACCCGGCCGGAAAGTTCTTTTTTTATTTCATGATGGCGGTCTTCAATTTTCTTCAGCGCATCATCCACATCTTTTACCTGGAAAAAACTAAGATAAAATCTGGCTTCCAGCAGGTCGGGCGTCACTTTTACAGATGATATGGAGACCATGCCACCATTCAACATGTTCAACCCCAGCCGTTGAAAAATGAGGTTCATTTCTTCATTCAGCAGGCCGGCAATCTGTTTTTGTCTTTTTCCCTCTTCCATAATAAATATATAATTTATGGCCTGCCCATCCCAAAACATGCGGCAGACGCGGTAAAATTACTTACTTTGCCCCGTTTAAGCGACTTATAAGAAGAATGAAAAAATTTTCCCGGATTTTTGGGTATTTAAGAAAACATAGAGGCAAGCTTGTACTCTATTTTCTTTGTACGATACTCGCTACGCTTTTCGGAGTTGTTTCCATTGGAATGCTCATCCCTTTTTTTGGGTTAATATTTGATACGGCGCAGACAACAGGAACAGATATAGTAAAATCAAATGCACTTGGTTCGTTTATTAGTAATTTCCTGGGGGACATTATCCGTAAGGGAGGTGCTAACGGGAAACTAAGCGGACTGACAGCTATTTGTTTAATGATCATTATTGCCACCATTCTGAAAAACACATTCATCTATCTTTCCAACCGGATATCCGTACCCGTCCGAAGCATGATCATAACCCAGCTGCGTGGCGATTTGTATGATAAAATATTACGCCTTCCTATCGGCTATTTCACCGAAAAAAGAAAGGGTGATATTATTTCCAGAATGACCAATGATGTTGGAGAAATTGAGGGCTCTGTTGTAGGAACATTTGACGGGCTTATCAAAGACCCGCTTACCGTATTAGGATACCTTGTATTCCTGGTAATTATTTCACCCCAGCTCTCCTTATTCCTCTTAATATTATTGCCGGTTACCGGTCTGCTGATCGGGCGTGTAAGCCGGAAGCTAAAACGCCAATCACAGGAAGCTGCCGTCAAACTGGGAGAAAGCCTTTCCATTCTCGATGAAACACTGGGAGGATTGCGGGTCATCAAAGCTTTCCTCGCCGAAAAACTGCTCAGCTCACGCTTTCATTTCATTAATGATGAACTGTTCAAAGTGCGGAAAAAAATGAGCGCCCGCAGAGACCTCGCTTCTCCGCTTACGGAAGTGATGGGCGTAATGGTGCTGAGTACCATCCTGTATTTTGGTGGCCGCCTGGTGCTGGGAGGTCAGGGTCTCGAGGCAAAGGAACTGATCGCATATATCGCTTCGTTTGCTATGCTGATCAATCCCGCCAAAAATATTTCGACTGCATTTTTTAATATACAGCGCGGGGCTGCTGCATTGGTACGGGTGGAAGAAGTATTGAATGCACCTGTGATAGTGGACGAAAACCCCAACGGCATTCAACTGACTACTTTCAATGAAAAGATCGAATTCCGTGATGTGGTGTTTTCTTATGATGATGCGGTTATTTTAAACCAGGTGAACCTCGTTATCAATAAAGGCAAGACCATTGCACTGGTTGGTTCTTCCGGCGCCGGTAAGTCCACTCTCGCCGATCTGGTACCTCGCTTTCATGATGTAACAGGAGGTGAGGTCTTAATAGATGGGATCAATATCAAGGATTATTCATTGTATTCCGTCCGTAGCCTGATGAGCATTGTAACACAGGAACCGATCTTGTTCAATGATACCGTTGCCAACAATATCGCACTCGGCACTCCCAATGCTACCGAAGAAGAGATCATCCATGCGGCAAAGATTGCCAATGCCCATAGTTTCATCATGCAAAAAGAACAGGGCTATCAAACCAATATCGGCGACAGGGGAAGCAAACTGAGCGGTGGGGAAAGGCAACGTCTTACTATTGCAAGAGCCGTTTTAAAAAACCCGCCGATACTTATTCTTGATGAAGCGACCTCTTCACTGGATACAGAAAGTGAAAGATTGGTACAGGATGCGATCAATAACATGATGCAAAACCGCACCAGTATTGTGATTGCCCACCGCCTGAGTACAATCCGCCATGCAGATGAGATCATTGTACTGCAAAAAGGAAAGATCGTGGAAAGAGGAAATCACGAAGAACTGATGGCGCACAATGGATTTTATAAGAAACTGGTGGATATGCAGGAAGTGAAATAATTAATCCCTTAGCACTTCCCTGGAAATAACCAGCTTTTGTATCTCACTTGTTCCTTCTCCTATCGTACACAATTTTGCATCGCGGTAAAATTTTTCTACCGGGAAATCTTTAGTATAGCCATAACCGCCAAAAACCTGCACTGCATCATTCGCCACTTTTACCGCCACTTCGCTGGCATAATATTTAGCCATCGCTGCTTCCTTGGTCATTGGTTGTTTGCGATTCTTCAGATCGCAGGCACGTAAAGTGAGTAATTCAGCTGCTGCAATTTCAGTGGCCATATCCGCAAGCTTGAAAGAAATGCCCTGGAAATTGGCAATGGGTTGATCAAACTGATGGCGTTCTTTGGAATATTGCACAGCGGCTTCATAAGCTCCTTTTGCAATCCCCAATGAAAGCGATGCGATAGAGATCCTTCCTCCGTCGAGTACTTTCATCGCCTGTTTAAATCCGTCTCCCACTTCACCGAGGCGGTTGCTATCAGGAATACGGCAGTTATCAAAGATCATTTCAGCCGTTTCGCTCGCGCGCATACCTAATTTATTTTCCTTTTTACCGGCACTAAAACCTTTTGTACCTTTTTCTACAACGAATGCTGTAGAATTATTTTTTGTACGCGGCTCGCCGGTGCGGCAGATCACAACAGCCACTTCACCGCTTTTGCCATGTGTGATCCAGTTTTTGGTACCATTGATCACCCACTCATTGCCGTCTTTTACAGCAGTACATTTCATATTGCCTGCATCACTGCCGGTATTGGCTTCGGTTAATCCCCAGGCGCCCAGCCATTCTGCAGTAGCCAGTTTGGATAAATATATTTTCTTCTGCTCTTCATTGCCAAATGCAAGTATATGCCCGCTGCAAAGTGAATTGTGTGCAGCCAAACTTAATCCAATTGATCCGCAGACCTTGGAAATCTCTTCTATCACGGTTTTATATTCAATATAACCTAGCCCTGCGCCGCCATATTCTTCCGGCACCAGCACGCCCATCAATCCGAGCTTTCCCATTTCCCGGAAAACCTCTACAGGAAATTCCTGTTTTTCATCCCAGTCCATTACATGCGGTTTGATATGCTGCCTCGCGAATTCGCGGGCAGTCTGCTGCACCTGTTCAGTAATTTCAGAAACATTGAAATCCATAAATGCTTGGTCTTTTAAGTCAAAAAGATGTGCCACCATCCCATTAATCAGTATCGGGAAGATGGCACATTGGACGAGGCCGCCCCTCAGTGTCACAAGGCAATCGATAGAAGCCGATGCAAGATAAGAATGATTTTCGAATTATACTAACATCTGTTAGCATTTTAAGAATCTTAATTCCCCGGCAATTCTATCACCTGGCCATCATGCGCCAAATGCATTCCTGGCGGCAACCCCGGCTCCACTTCAGCATGCTTTCCCAACTGATGCGAAATATGTGTAAAGTAAGCCCGCGGTACACCCAGCTCCTGCACCATCCCAATGGCTTCGCCAATACTAAAATGAGAAATATGTTTTCCTTCCGCAGCGCATTCAACACCAGCACCTCTGAACCACGGATCTTATCTTTTGATTCCGGATCGATACGGTTCGCATCCGTGATATAGGTGAATTTTCCAAAACGGAAACCCATCACCGGCATACGCAAATGCCAGACAAGAATGGGTGTAACAGGAATATCGCCCACCATGAACGGATCCAGTGTGATCGTATGCATGTTCAACTCCGGCAAGCCGGGATACTTGGTATCGGAAAATGCATAATAAAAATCGCGGCGCACTGCCTCTTCTGTAAGTGAATCCGCATACACATCAATCGATTTTCCCGAAAAATAATTGAAAGCACGGATATCATCCAGGCCGGCGAGATGATCTTTATGAGGATGGGTAAAAATGACAGCATCCAGTGTTTTCACCTGCTGCCGCAGCATCTGGTACCGGAAATCAGGGCCTGTATCTACCACCAGCCGCGTCCGGGATGATTCCACCATAATGCTTGACCGTAATCTTTTGTCCCTTTTATCCGGCGAAGAACAAACCTCGCAGCCGCAGGCAATCATGGGAACACCACTGCTGGTACCAGTACCAAGGAAAGTTATTTTTAGCGGAGGATAAGACACGGGTAAAAATAAGAAACTGTCAGCAAGGCTCAATCTTCTTTCTCCTTATCTGAAGTTTCCAGTTTGGAAATAATATCCAGATAAAGCTTCCGTGCATCATCCGGCAACATATCAGTCCGGATATCAAGTTGTGGAATCAGGTCCAGCAAGGTATTGATCCGGCCTTCGATCTGGAGGAATTTATTCAATACCACCACCCTTTTTTGCTCAAGAATGCAATAACCGCTTTGAAAAGTGCCTCTTTCATATCTCAAAACATATCCTGCATGTTCAGGGATAGCTTCCAGTTTATCAAGAGTGGATTGTGTATACTTCATATTCAAGAGATCAGTGATATTGGTCAATGACATACAAAAATACGGACAGCATAAGGAGGAAAGGAATAAGCTAACCCCAAGTTTTCCACAGAAATAGGTGATCAGTTGATCATTTGCTCTCCATCTTTATCACCGGCACGATCATTTCCTCCAGGCTCACACCGCCATGCTGGAAGGTATTACGGTAATAGTTCACATAATGATTGTAGTTGTTGGGATAACACAGAAAGCCGTCTTCCTTGGCAAAGATGAAAGATGAATTGATCGTTGGCACAGGCAAACCCACTTCACGCGGATCGCGGTAAGCCAGCACTTCCTTTGGCTCATAATTCAGATTGCGGCCATGTTTATAGCGAAGATTGGTGGTTGTTTGTTTATCCCCGATCACTTTGTAAGGCGTTTTTACCCTCACACTGCCATGATCTGTAGCAAGCACGATCTTGATCTTTTTATCTGCAATTTTTTTCAATGCCTGGTGCAAAGGTGAATGTTCAAACCAACTGGTAGTAATGCTCCGGTAACTCATTTCATCACCAGCCAGTTCTTTCAGCACTTCCATTTCAGTACGCGCATGGCTCAGCATATCCACAAAATTGTATACGATCACATTCAGATCATTCGTCATCAGGTTATGGATATTATTCACCAGCTCAAGCCCTGCCTGGTTATTCAGCACCTTGGTATAAGAAACTTTCAGATCGCCTTTTCCCATACGCTTCAATTGCGCCCTGAAGAATTCTTCTTCATGAAGATTCTTGCCTCCTTCCTCATCATCATTTTTCCATTGCTGCGGAAACTGCTTTTCTATATCCACTGGTAAAAGACCGGCGAAAATAGCATTGCGTGCATATTGCGTAGCCGTAGGAAGAATGCTGTAAAAACTATCTTCTTCCAGTATCCGGAAACTTTCCGAAAATATGGGTTGTATCGCCTTCCATTGATCAAAGCGGAGGTTATCGATCAGGATAAAGAACAAAGGCATTCCTTTTTCAAGATGCGGCACCACTTTGAATTTGACCAGGGAATGGCTCATCACAGGACCCTCCTTACTTTTTGGGCCCACCCAGGATGCATAATTGCGGGATATAAATTTGAAAAACTCTGTATTCGCCTCGCCCTTCTGGCTTTGCAAAACCTCCTGCATTTCCGGGCTGTCGCTTTTCTGCATTTCCAGTTCCCAATACACCAGTTTCCGGTAAATATCCATCCACTCGTTGTAATCGGGATTGCTGTTCAACGCCATGAACAGATTACGGAATTGCTGCTGGTAAGCAGTCGTGGTCTTTTCCGCCACCAGTCTTTTATTGTCGATTATTTTCTTCAGGCTTAACCAAACCTGGTTGGGATTTACCGGTTTGATCAGGTAATCGGAGATCTGGCTGCCGATTGCTTCATCCATCAGGTTCTCTGTTTCATTCTTGGTGATGAGTACTACAGGAAGGGATTGTTTCAATTCCTTGATCTTCGCCAGTGTTTCCAATCCGGTGATACCAGGCATGCTTTCATCGATCAGCACCACATCAACAGGGTTGTCTTTTACAAAATCTATAGCATCAAAGCCATTAGTAAAAGTCTGTACCTCATATCCTTTATTTTCCAGAAACAGTTTTTGCGACTGCAAGCTTTCGATTTCGTCATCTACCCAGATAATTTTTGCCAATGCCATGTGTAAAATTTATCGAATTATACTCGTATAATATTATTAAATAATTCCAACCCAATCATTCAAAAATAGCTTTTTCGCCGCTGCCTCCGTACTTTTGCCGGCTACCTCTGGGGCTTTAACAAAAACACAACAATGCCTGTTGTCAGAAAAATCATCAACGATCCCGTATATGGTTTTATTACCATTGACGAGCCGTTGATCCTTCAAATCATATCGCATCCTTATTATCAAAGGTTGCGTAATATACACCAGATGGCTTTTGCACACCTGGTATACCCTGGCGCCGTTCATTCCCGTCTGCATCACTCATTGGGTGCTTACCACCTCATGTGTAATGCCCTGAGTGAGCTGAAAAGCAAAGGCATTGAAATAACCCATGAAGAGGAGCTCGGCGCCAAGGTAGCCATTCTGCTCCATGATGCTGGACATGGTCCTTTCTCACACACATTGGAGCAGGAACTCATTCCCGGCGTTCATCATGAGCAAATATCTTTACTGATCATGCAGGTGTTGAATACAGAATTCGATGGCCAACTGGAAACGGCTTTATCCATTTTCACCAATAATCATCCCAAAAGATTTCTTCATCAGCTGGTATCAGGGCAGCTGGATGTAGACAGGATGGATTACCTCAACCGCGATAGTTTTTTTACCGGTGTGGCAGAAGGCGTGATCGGTTA